>JBEBBK010000203.1:0-3009 GCA_041158405.1 Pseudomonadota bacterium | reverse complement strand
CTCAATCTGGCCAGTTGGTGCGCCTGAGAATTTCTGATAATGGGATTGGTGTATCTGCTGAATTTAGGCCCCATCTATTTGAATTGCTCAGTACCACCAAACAATCTGGCATGGGTTTGGGCTTGTGGCTTTGCAAGCACATTGTCACTCGATACGGGGGTTCAATTCATTTCGAGGATGCCCCTGGAGGCGGCGCTACATTTGTATTTGAACTGCCTTCCGCATCCTAAAAGAAAGTCCCATCAAAAAGCACCAAAAGCGTTGAGTAGCTTTTCATTTGCTTAAGCCGCAAATGATTTTGTAGAATAGGTTCATGACGAACCTCAATCAGCTGCCTAGCGATTTACCCATTCCGCACGATGATGGATCAACCAATCATTTAAAGGGAATGAAACTACCCCCTGTTTCTTTAAAAGCCACCAATGGGAAGGCCGTTGATCTTGGCGATATCAAAGGGAAATTGGTTATCTATTGCTATCCCATGACAGGTCAACCCAATGTTGCTTTACCAGACGGTTGGGATCAAATTCCGGGGGCAAGGGGGTGTACTCCCCAAAGTTGTTCCTATCGCGATCACTATCAAGAACTTAAAGCATTGGGCGCTGAAGTGGTGGGCCTGAGTGTTCAGTCTACTGACTACCAAAAAGAGATGGCCGATCGACTTCACCTGCCATTTCCTGTTGTGAGTGATGAAGACTTTCAATTTCAAAAGGCATTGAACATGCCAACCTTTGTGGCCGCTGGTATGACATTGTTAAAGCGAGTCACGCTCATTGCCAATCATGGTGCGATTGAGGCGGTCCATTACCCCATTTTCCCAAGCGATAGTGACGCGGCCTGGGTAATTGATTATTTAAAAACCCATTAGCTTACTTAGCCCAGGGTCACTTCAGTGGATTGCTAGGCTCTAGTGAGTGCCCGTATTGCCTCAATGTGTTTCTCGGACGTCCCGCAACTATCCAGAAGCTTTTGCCGCTGCCCCATTTCAAATTCAGTAAATGTAAATGCGGGCCCGACAACACAGCTGACCAAGCAAAAAGATGCCGCCTGAACCGGTTTTGCTGCAAACCAAGTGCCGGCTGGGACCGTAGTTTGAAACTGCATGGACTCTAGGCCAATCTGAGTCGCGAGCAGCTGATTCTTCGAATCAAAGGAGTGGATGGCGATATCGCAGTCCAAATGAAAGAACCAGGTTTCATCGGACTGAATGCGGTGCCATGCCGAAAAATCATGCCCCGATAAAAGGTAGTAAATGCTGGAATAGGCATTCTTGCTATTGCCATTGGCCTCTTTTACAAGGGAGTTTGCCCGATGCATTTCCCGGTAGAAGCCCCCTTCGGGGTGGGGCTCTAGCTCGAGCGAGTCAATCACAGTCTTGATGTTCTGCATAAAAAAGGCACCTTTTCTATGTACACAATTCGATAAAAGTACGATAAACTATTTGCAAGCAGGAGAGTGAGGATATGCCTCCACCGAAGGCGCAAACTCCCATGAACGCTCAGGTATCCACCCGGAAGGTACTGCTTATCCTAAATAGCCGTCTGGAGAGTCGCCATCATGTGGCGCACCGAAGGAGCAAATACTAAGCTGGGCTTAGTGTGAATCTCTCAGGTATCAGGGACAGGGGGAGCGGCAAGCTTGTGATCAGCCAGTCTGATTGCGTGCCGCTATTAGGAGCCCTGCAATGACACGTTATTCCGGTTAATTCAGTGAATTGATTTTGGAACATTGGCCATCCATTTGGCCACCATTACAACCCACTGAATGAAAGTAATTCCCATGTCGAATCAATATGCACACGAAGCCCCTTACCATCCAGGTTATGAAGATGCCTCATTTAAAAACGAAGTATCCCCACAAATTGCAGAGTTAAATGAGTACCGAAAAATGAATGCCCGGCACTTGCAGTTCTCTAATACCATCGTGCAGTTCTGTAAGTCTAATCTGAACCACCATGCCCAGCAAAAGCAGGTAAGAAGCTAGGCAGAGCAGTAAACCAGAAGATCGATTACAAACCACCTGCGGGTGGTTTTTTCATGGCGATGTACTATAGCAATTCCTCATTCCTTAGGGCAACGCATGCTCATTGTCACAACATTAATTGGCTGTATTTTGGCAGCCCTCTTTATTCGTCTATCTTTTGGCGTTATTCGTTTGCGACGACACCATAAAGTGGGTCTGGGCAGCGGTGGCGTTGACGACTTAGAGCGCGCCATTCGTGCCCAAGCTAACTTTGCTGAATACGTACCGATCGCATTAATTCTCATGGCGTGCCTCGAGCTAAATGGTGCGCCGCTCTGGCTCATCGCCGTACTTGGCATTGCCTTGGTAGCTGGCCGAGTGATTCATGCTAAAGGAATTAATCAACCACCACCGCACTTTAGCAATCGTGTCATCGGCATGCGATTTACGATCACGACCCTCATTATGCTGGTGGCATTCAATCTAGCCTGGTTGCTGTTGCAGCTCTGGTCATAGGAAAGACATGCAAACAAAACGCCATTACCTCGCCATAGCATGCTGTGCATCCCTTTCGTTTTTATACGGTTGCGCCACAACGAACTATGGCGACAATCAGTTTAGGCTCAGTATGGCGAGCTCCGGTAAAGACGTCATGTGGGTACCAACCAAAGTCGAGATGGCAGATCAAATGCTCACACTCGCACAAGTGCGCCCAGGTGATCGGGTATATGACTTAGGCTCGGGAGACGGTGTCATTCCGATTGAGGCAGCAAAAAAATACCAAGTACGTGCAGTCGGCATTGAGTACAACCCCGATTTAGTAAAGCTATCCCAGCGCAATGCAGATCGGGCTAAAGTTCAAAATCTCGTGACATTTAAGCAAGGCGATATTTTTGTGGAAGATTTTTCAAAAGCCACTGTACTGACTTTATATCTCGGCGAAAACCTCAACACCAAGCTGATGCCCACCATTTTAAAAATGCAAGCCGGTACGCGGGTTGTCTCCAACACATTTCGGATGGAGGGGTGGATACCAGATCAGGAAGT
>JBEBBK010000202.1:0-3016 GCA_041158405.1 Pseudomonadota bacterium | reverse complement strand
CCAATGACATGCCACGAACGGGCTTATCGTCCAGTCGCGTAATTAAGTCACCCGCTTGAAGGCCGGCACGTGCTGCAGGACTATCTTCAATTGGATTGAGGACTTTTACTAAACCATCTTCCGAGGTAATTTCAATACCAAGACCGGCAAACTTACCTGCGGTTTGCTCTTGCATTTCTGAAAAGTCTTTTTTATCCAAATACGAAGAATGCGGATCTAAACTGCTCACCATGCCTTTCACGGCATCGGTCAGTAATTGCTTATCTTCGATTGGCTCAACGTACTCCCGCTTGATTTGAGAAAACACATTCGATAGTGTGCGCAGTTCATCTAGCGGTAGTGTTGTAGCACCCTGTTGCGCTGTGGCAGAAAATTGGATCGTCGCGGCAACGCCGGCAATGAGACCAACAGAAACAAGAGCAATGCTTTTAAAGAAATGGCGCATGTGGGCGATCGGGTTTTCGGTACTGGATTGAGTATGTTGCTTATTTTGCTCTAGTCTAGGTAAAAATGCTGTTTCGGCTTCAAATCATCGTCCAACTCATACACCAGGGGTTTGCCGTTGGGCACATTGACCTCCATGATGTCGGTTTCGGAGGTTCCATCCAGGTATTTAATCAAAGAGCGGATGCTATTGCCGTGGGCAACCAAAACAACCCGTTTACCTAGCTTGAGTGCGGGCGCAATCGACTCGTTCCACAGCGGCATCACCCGATCAATCGTATCTTTCAGGCACTCACCCAAGGGAATATCGCCCTGCTCTAGCTTGGTATAGCGGCGATCCCCGTGGCTGTTGCGCTCATCGCTCAGGTCCAGTAAGGGTGGACGAATATCAAAGGAGCGGCGCCAAATATGCACCTGCTCATCGCCGTATTTGGCTGCGGTTTCGGCCTTATTTAGGCCAGTCAGGGCGCCGTAATGCCGCTCATTGAGGCGCCAACTGTGCACCACTGGAATCCACATCAGGTTCATTTCATCTTGAACGTACCAAAGTGTACGGATGGCACGGCGCAAAACGGAGGTGTATGCAATATCAAACTCATACCCCGCATTTTTAAGACTTTTGCCTGCTGCGATGGCCTGATCAATGCCTTTTTGGGTTAAATCGACATCGGCCCAGCCAGTGAAGCGGTTTTCAAGGTTCCAGAAAGATTCGCCATGGCGGATAAGGACAAGTTGTTTCATGGAGCCATTCTATAATCTAAAGATGAACTTTTTAATGCAAATCGAAAATATGGCGCTTATTGCGCTCGTATTAGTTACGGGCGTAGCGCTGTTTCTGCCTACATTATCAACACTAATTATGGGGGGTGGAGTCTCACCAACCGAGGCTACCACTTGGATCAACCGCAAAAAGGCGCAAATTTTAGATGTGCGCCTTGAGGCTGATTTTCAGGCGGGCCACTTACCCAATGCAAAGCGCATTGCGGAGGATCAAATTGCCTCTGGAATCGATAAGCTCAAATTGGATCGCAAGTTACCGGTGATTGTGGTTTGCCAGAGCAATGTTGCTTCGCGCGGTCCGATTAAAGCACTTGAGACTGCTGGATTTGCAGAGGTTAAAAACTTAGATGGCGGTGTGCAAGCGTGGAAGGCAGCCGGACTGCCATTGGCCAAAAGCTAAGCTATGCCCTCCGTTCTCATGTACAGCACCCGCGTTTGCCCTTACTGCGTGATGGCTGAAAAGCTACTGCAGAAAAAAGGGGTGGCGCAATTGGAAAAAATTCTGATTGATTCTGATCCTGCACAGCGCGAAACCATGATGGCCCGAACTGGACGCCGTACCGTGCCACAAATTTACATTGGCGACCATCATGTTGGTGGCTATGACGACTTGGCTGCGCTTGATCGTGCGGGTAAGTTGGATGCCTTATTGGCTGACCCGACCTAATTTTTTAACGAGAAAGTCCTGTATGAGCGAGCAAACAGCATCCCCAAAAGACGGCGCCAGCGAGGCAGCAGAGCCAAGCTTTAATATTCAACGGATTTACCTGAAGGACCTATCGCTAGAGCAACCCAATGCGCCTGCTATTTTGTTGGTTCAAGAAGAGCCGCAGATTCAGGTTGAGATTGATGTGAGCGTTGATCCATTGGCTGAAGGTATTTTTGAGGTGGCGTTGATCTCAACCTTGACCGCACGCGTCGATGGCAAGGTTTTATTCTTGGTTGAAGCAAAGCAAGCTGGTATTTTTCACTTCGTGTTGATACCGCCAGAGCAGATTGATCCTATGCTCGGCGTAACTTGCCCAACCATTTTGTTCCCATATTTGCGTTCCAATGTAGCCGATATTGTGAGCCGCGCCGGCTTTCAACCGATCCACCTGAGTGAAATTAACTTCCATAGCTTATATCAGCAGCGCTTATTGCAGGCTCAAGGGTCTGCTGGAGGTAATGGCAATGAATCGACCCAGGAAAGCAAAATTATTTTGCCCAACTAAATACCGGGCGAGTCACTCACTATGAATGTGACACTACTGGGGGCGGGTGCATGGGGCACAGCAATGGCTGCACAAGCGGCGCAGCATTTGCCACCAGGTTCAGTCAGGCTTTGGGCTCGCAGTCCTGAACAAGCAAAAGCAATGCAGGCGGCGCATCAGAATCAGCGCTACCTTCCGGACATTGCCTTACCATCTGCGTTGCAAGTGGAGTCTGATTTAAAACACACATTGGGACTCTTACGCCCAAGTGATTTGCTTGTTATTGCAACGCCGATGTCCGGCTTATCTGAAACAATTGCTTGCGTTTTACAGCAAGCAACGTGCCCCCTCAATATCGTTTGGTTATGTAAAGGCTTAGAGCCGGTTACAGCACTCATGCCGCATCAAGTCGTTGAGCGAGAGCTGGCCAAGCACAGTCGCGGCATTGCTCATGCGGTGGGTGTTGTCTCAGGACCTAGCTTTGCCAATGAGGTAGCGCGTGGTCTGCCATGCGCCTTAACGGTTGCCAGTAAATCAGCTGCACTGTGCCAAGTAGTTCAGGCCGCCTTTCATCACGGCAACATGCGCATTTATGCAAG
>JBEBBK010000201.1:0-3023 GCA_041158405.1 Pseudomonadota bacterium | reverse complement strand
CAGCAAAATCATTGCAGGAGCGCATCGTCGACGTGGGTGCAATTGCGGTCATTACTGCGGATGAGCAAATGCGCGGTGGCAAAGCCTTGCCATTAAAAGTAATTGTGGATGAGGCACTTGCCTTGGGCGACTGCGAAAAAGTCAAGAATGTCATTGTCTACAAGCGCACCGGTGGCAATATTGGCATGACAGCAGGGCGCGACTCTTGGATGCATGAGGTTGTTGCGAATGAAGCCAAGACCTGTGAGCCAGAGTGGGTGAGCGCTGAGCACCCTTTGTTCGTCCTGTACACATCCGGTTCAACCGGCAAGCCAAAGGGTGTGCAGCACTCGACTGGCGGCTATTTGCTCTGGGCCATTTTGACCATGAAATGGACCTTTGATATCAAGCCCAGTGATGTCTTCTGGTGTACGGCCGATATTGGTTGGGTTACAGGACATTCCTACATTACGTACGGCCCGCTCGCGGTTGGCTGCACTGAGATTGTGTTTGAGGGCGTACCGACGTATCCGAATGCAGGCCGTTTTTGGGACACCATTCAAAAACACAAGGCAACGATTTTTTACACTGCACCGACGGCGATTCGCTCATTGATCAAGGCAGCGAGCGTTGATGAATCCATTCATCCGAAGAAATACGATTTGTCATCTTTGCGTCTCTTGGGTTCTGTAGGTGAGCCCATTAATCCAGAAGCCTGGATGTGGTATTACGAGAACATTGGCGGCTCGCGCTGTCCGATCGCCGACACCTTCTGGCAAACCGAAACCGGTGGACACATGATTTCCCCATTGCCAGGTGCTACGCCGATGGTGCCGGGCTCATGCACCTTGCCACTGCCAGGCATCATGGCAGCGATTGTGGATGAAGCAGGGCATGACGTGCCAAACGGCAGTGGCGGTATCTTGGTTGTAAAACGCCCATGGCCTTCGATGATTCGCACGATTTGGGGTGACAACGATCGCTTTGTTAAATCCTACTTCCCGGAAGAATTGGGTGGCACTTTATACCTTGCAGGTGATGGTGCGATTCGCAATAAAGACACGGGCTACTTCACGATTACCGGTCGTATTGATGATGTGCTTAACGTATCCGGTCACCGCATGGGCACAATGGAAATTGAATCCTGCCTGGTTGCTAATCCCCTGGTTGCCGAGGCCGCTGTTGTCGGTCGTCCCGATGAGATGACGGGCGAAGCCATCTGCGCCTTCGTGGTGCTCAAAGGCGGTCGTCCTACGGGTGATGATGCGAAGAAGTTGGCGATGGAGTTGCGCAATTGGGTTGGTAAGGAGATTGGCCCGATTGCAAAACCCAAAGACGTACGCTTTGGTGACAACTTACCGAAGACACGTTCGGGCAAGATCATGCGCCGTTTACTACGTGTGATTGCTAAGGGCGAGGAAGTGACGCAAGATACCTCGACCTTGGAGAATCCAGCTATATTGGATCAGCTGAAGCAGGCACTGTAAGCCGCAGAGCAGGTGATTTCAACTTAAACCGCCGTTTCCATTTCGAACCGTATAATCTACGGTTTCGGAGAGGTGGATGAGCGGTTTAAGTCACACGCCTGGAAAGCGTGCGTAGGGTTAAACCTACCGCGGGTTCGAATCCCGCCCTCTCCGCCAGTATCACTAAGCCCTCATCGCGAGGGCTTTTTTATTTGCCCCAACTGGATAAACGGTAGTTGTATCCGTGGGTGGGTTTATCAAGCGCTAAGCCGCTTTCAGCTTAAACGTGATCATTTTGCCGAGCGCAGCCGCAGCGCTGGTCAAGGTAAGTAAGGTAAGACTCGTATCAGACTCATCTAGAAGTAGATTAAGGGCTGCGCGGCTAGTACGCATTTTCTTAGCCATTACCGTCTTCGTTAGTTTTTGCTTTGCCATTTCTTGTTCAATTTGCCAAGCAATGACGCGCTTCACGGCTACCGCACTTGCGTGATCAAGGATGGATTCTTCGCTTAAGAAGTCATCAAAGTTACTGCCAATGTGTTTTTTCTTCATACACGCCCCCTTAGCTTCTTTACTCTGTCTTTTGCTAAATCTAAATCTGCTTTCAAAGTCTTTTGTTGCTTTTTAATAAACCCATGAATCAGTACCATCGAATTCGCATCCAGCACAAACAACACCCTCGCAATTCGTTTGCTCAGTGGTATGCGTACCTCCCATAAATCACCATCGAGGTGCTTCACCAATGGCATACCTAAGGGCCAACCAAACTGAACCGTCTTGATGTCTTCGCCAATGCGCTTCTTATCCGTCGAACTTAGCCCTTGTAGCCATTGCCGCACAGGCTCATTGCCTTGTTCCGTTTTATAAAAGTAGATATCGAGGACGGGTATTCTCATCCAAGTAGCGTACCAATTATGGTACGTATATTACATCATCTTTTACTTAAAAGAATGTAGGAAGGCGTTAGGGGCGTTGGGTAAAAGGTCAATTTGTTTGATAATGAATTCAATGGGAACTCAAATTCAATCTCTCTATCGTTCAAAGTGGTTGCGGTATTCCATACTCAGCCTGCTTGGATTGATTGTCGCTTTTTGGTTGCTTGCCATCACCTGGGGCGTCCATTACATAAAGCAATCGATTGAGGATTACAGCGCCAAGATCGGCTACCGGATCGAGTACCGCGATCTGCGCATTGCGCCACTGCAGTTGCGACTCGAATTGGATGAAGTCAAGTTATCGAGTCGCCAAGCAAACGCAATCCCTTTATTTACGCTGCGCCGTGGCATGCTGCAATTGGATCTGCCCGCCTTGATTGCGGGCCGCATCGGCATTCAGGACATTCAGTTAACTGATCCGCAGTTTTATGTGGAGCGACCGTTGCAGTATGGCAAGCCTGGCCTTTGGAATTGGCAAACTTTTGTAGCCGCGGTCAGCAAAGCACTACCCCCAAAAGATCCAGCATCGCCCCCTAAGCAAATCGAGCTAGAGCGTTTTGGTATCTCGGGCTTAACCTTGTCGCTAAACGATCAGCCCAATCGCTACCGCCATGATTTTGGTCCGATTGGATTGGAATTGCGC
>JBEBBK010000200.1:0-3036 GCA_041158405.1 Pseudomonadota bacterium | reverse complement strand
CTTTCTCAGCGCCACCAAGTACGGAGGGCACCCCTGTTTCATCCTTAACCGCATTTAACCATGTTTCGATCGCCAATGCTGTGACCGCAATCAAACTGAGGCAATGCTGCGCCGCAAAATAAAATCGGCGGTGACCAAAGCAGCGTCAGCAGTGAACTCATCGGCCAAAATACGGGCAGCCGCTTCGCCATAGGAAACCGCAATAAAGCCAGCCACCTCGCCATCGCGGTTGGTGGGCAGCAAATTGCTTGGCAGCACTAAATCGTAGATGAATAGCGATTCCACATGTAATCCCAGGGGCGGGGTGGGTCTGCGCATCTCCATGCGACCCGCAGGCTGAATCTCACTGGCAATGGCTTTGGGTATACCGGCTTCCTCCCAAAGCTCTCGCGAGGCGCAAACCCAGGGGGTTTCATCGGCTGAAACACCCCCAGCACTCAGGTTATCCAATTTTCCGGGGTCAATTTGCTTGTTTTCACTGCGGCGACCCAGCCAGATTTGACCGCTTTCAGTGAAACCGTTGATATGGCTAGCCATGCTCTTGAGTCCAAAGGTACGAAAAGCGGCTCGCTCCACCCGAAACAAGGCATGCCCTTGCGCGTCGATAAAGGCAAATTCTTCGTTACGCCAGCCTGGAATAAACCCCCCTTGGCGCATGCGATCGGCCAGGGCCAGCATGGTTTGGCTCAGTAAATTAGGGCGACGACCATCGAGCAGCATTCGATGCGGCTCGATGCGCACCCCAGCGATTGGGTTCGTGGCTAGGGAATGCTTTAAAAAAGTGAAAAAATCCGAGTGCAGATGGCCTAGGGTTTGGCCGAGCTGATTGCCGGATGGAATTGCAAGAAAAATGGGTACGTATTCCGATGGAATTGAGCGCGCCGTATTTTGGAGCAATTCTTCGAGGGCAGCGAGTGTGCTGGGCGTGAGTGAATTCATCCGTTTAAGTGTACGAGAAAGCAATCTACGAGCAACTCAGAATTGAAATATGCCCCGTTTAATTTTTCATCGATTGGGATTGCACTCATCAAAAATCAGGAATGAATGGATTAAAAAAACAAAAGTCAATAGTGAAATAAAACAAAAAACTGCCAAATAAATACTGCTTATTTTTTAAGCAAGTCAGCTCATCCTATAAAAATTCAATACTTAGGAACACTTTTAATAATTTATCCACATCCGCTGTGGATAACTTGCAATGAAATAAATAAATTGACTTTAAAAATGATTTAAGAGTTGAAATAAGATTTCATTCATAGAAAAAAGCAATCTCGTGGTCCCGCCGACAGGAATCGAACCTGTATCCCACGCTTAGGAGGCATGTGCACTATCCATTGTGCTACGGCGAGTAATGCAATTCAATCGCTTGTATTTAAAAGCCGCACAGCGCCCAAACCGTATTGCTTAATGCAATCATGAGGTCGGGCGCAAAGTAAGCCATAAAGGTCAAGCTTAAAACAAGACCGCATAAGAGCAACACGGCAAGACGTTGCCATAAGGGCTTACGGACTGACGTGCTAAAAAGGGTGCGCATATTCAATTGTACTCAGACAAACTATGTTGATGCGTAAGCTGATTTAGGTGGACTGCAGTCGCCCAAGGGCACGCTCTTGAATCGGTAGGTTAATAAATGCGGCAAAAATGCCCAGCGCAATCGCAATCATCCACACCAAATCATAGGTACCGCTGCGATCATACAAAAGGCCGCCAAAATAGGCGCCACAAAAACTCCCCAGTTGGTGCGAAAAGAATACCAAGCCAGAGAGCATGCTTAAGTATTTAACACCAAAAATTTGCGCCACGATTGCATTGGTGAGGGGTACAGTCGAGAGCCAAAGAAATCCCATCACTGCTGCAAACACATAGGTTGACATTGGAGTGATGGGCATAAATACAAAGAGAGCGATGGCAACAGCACGGGTCGCATAGATGGCGGAGAGTAAATACCGTTTTGGAAAGCGCTGACCTAAAACGCCCGCATAAAAAGTGCCAAATACATTAAAGAGACCAATCAAGGCCAGCGCAGTACTGGCGACTGCAGGAGAACCCACCGATGGGACTGCCTTGGAAAGATCGCTTAAGTAGGGTGCCAAGTGCACCGATATAAAAACCACCTGAAAGCCGCAGACAAAATAACCCAATGTGAGCAACTGAAAGCTGCGGTTATGAATGGCTTCGCTCAGCGACTCTGCAATGGTTTGATTACCGAGTTGCAAATGCGCCGATCCTGCAGGCTCTCGCAACTTAAAGGCAATGGGCAGGATTAAGGTGGCCATTAAACCCAGTAGCAAGAGTGCATCGGCTGCGCCAAAGTGGGTAATCAGACTTTGCTCGACGGGAATCATCAGGAACTGACCAAAGGATCCCGCCGCCGCCGCAATCCCCATCGCCCAAACTCGCTTTTCAGCGGCCACATTACGACCCAAAATGCCATAGACCACGCTATAGGTAGTCGCGGTTTGGGCTAAACCAATCAAGAGACCGCCCGCCAAGGTGAAATTGAGGGCATCAGTGGAGAGACCCATTCCTACCAATCCTAAGGCATAAAGGATGCCGCCAGCCAGCATGATGCGAAATGCACCAAACCGATCGGCGAGGGCGCCGGTCACCGGCTGCAGTGCGCCCCACACTAAATTCTGGAGGGCAATTGTCAGCGCAAAGGTTTCGCGATCCCAACCATTGGCTGCAGTAATGGGAAGATTAAATAAACCAAAGCCATGGCGAATGCCCATCGACAGAGTAACAAGCAGGCCGCCGTAGATCAGGACTTGTTTGAGTGGGATAGATGCGCTAGATTGGGTGCTCTGCATACGATAGGACGCTTAGATTGCGTGCTTTTGTCGTAATGCGGTAATCTGCTCGGCGCAGAGTCCAAGTCGATCGCGCAACACCTCGTCGGTATGCTGACCCAATGTTGGTGGTGCCATGCGCACTTCCACCGGCGTTACCGATAACTTCATGGGATTGGAGACCAATTTCATGGTACCGGCGGTTGGGTGAGGCACTTGAATTTCCACTTGACGCGACACGACTTGC
>JBEBBK010000199.1:0-3040 GCA_041158405.1 Pseudomonadota bacterium | reverse complement strand
TACAAGGCCTTAAACGATAAATTTCCAAACGCAATCGATTCATCCTCTTTAATGAGAACATCAAACTGCGATCCATCCACCGCCAAGTCATCTAAGTTAAAAACACCCTTAAACACACCCTGCACGGTGGTGATGTGATCACCAATCGCAATCTTGCCACCCAGTTTTTCCTGAATGTAGGGTGCTGCAGTCAAATGGTCGGCGTGGGCATGGGTTTCTAAAATCCATTCGAGCTGCAGTCGGTGCTCTTTGATAAAGGCAATTACTTCATCTGCTGATTCCGTCTTGGTGCGGCCCGACTTCGGATCGTAGTTCAGTACCGAGTCAATCACAATGCATGCCGACCCTTCAGATTCGTAGACCACATAGGTGTAGGTCCACGTTTGTGGGTCAAAGAATGCTTTAACGCTTGCTTGTGTAGTTGTGTTCATGATCTCAGTATAACATTATATTTAAATATATAATATAACTATAGATATAAATTTATGACTTATGGGTGGATACTCGGCAATATGGATAGCATGAGCGCAATCAGCGTAGGGCTTGGGGTCTTTGTCGGCATGATGATGGCCTTAACTGGAGCTGGCGGAGGCATTCTGTCTGTTCCACTCTTGGTATTCGGACTAAATCTCAGCATTGCCAGCGCAGGCCCCATTGGTTTATTGGCAATCGCCGTGGCAGGCTCTCTTGGGGCCATTAATGGTCTGCGCACTAAATTATTGCGTTATCGCGCCGCACTCGTCATGGCTACGCTGGGCATCGTATTAGCACCCGTTGGCGTCTATTTAGCGCAGCGCATCCCCAATCAGCCGCTGTTAATTGTATTTGCCAGCATACTAATTGTGGTGTCGATTCGAATGCTTATTCAGGCGCAGCAAGAAATCACCGGCAATGTTCCAAAAGAGCGACCTGCCCCGCCCTGCAAGCTCGATCAATCGATCGGCCGCCTAATATGGTCTGTACCGTGTGCGCGTTCTCTCATGGGCTCCGGTGCCGTAGCGGGATTCCTATCCGGGCTGCTCGGCGTTGGCGGCGGTTTCATTATTGTGCCTGCGCTAAAAAAGGTTACCGACCTACCCATGCAATCGATTGTTGCAACCTCGCTAGGTGTGTTGGCTTTGATTTCGATTACGGGGGTTACGAGCGCTGCAGTAGCAGGTCACCTGAACTGGTCAATAGGCATTCCATTTGCAGGTGGCGCCTTTGCTGGAATGTTACTCGGTAGCGTGATTGCAAAGCAAATCAGCGGGCCACGCATACAACAAGCATTTGCCGTTTTTACTTTTTTAATTTCCCTCAGCTTGTTGTATAAAGCCATTTAGTACAGGAGCAATCCATGCAAATTAGCTGCCCCCATTGCCATAAACCCAATCGCTTTCCAATCGATCGCATTGCACAGGATCCGATCTGCGGCGTCTGCAAGAAAAGTCTCTTGTCTTTACCGATTGAGTTAAATCAAGGTAACTTTGCCGATGCAACAGGTCAAAGCCATCTGCCCGTCTTGCTTGATTTTTGGGCGCCTTGGTGCGGCCCGTGTACTCAATTTGCGCCAACGTTTGCAGCAGCGGCCCAGCGCTATGCAAACCAAGTGGTATTTGCCAAAGTCAATACCGAAGCAGAACAAGCGCTCGGATCGCAATTTCAGATTCGCTCAATTCCAACATTGGCCGTCTTTAAAGGGGGCGAGGAGCTAGACCGATTATCGGGCGCACTCAGGCCGCCAGAGCTCGAACAATACATCAACACTATCTTGCGCAAATGGAGCGTTTAGATTTTTAAAGTGGCTTACGCGCAACCAGACCGAGTAAGGCCGACATCCCAGTATGCTTTGGCCCTTCGGATAGGCTTTTTTCATACACGCAAAGATCAATGATCTCTAGATCATCAATCAAGTCACGAATCATATCCTCTGTATAGAGGTGTTCCAGTATCGACGGGCCGCCCGTTTTAAACTCCAATTGCTTGGGCGTGTACCCCTGAATAATCAGCACGCCTCCGGGCCTCAGGGTCGATACCATTTGTGCAAATAGACGGGCACGCATCACTGGGTCGGCAAACTGAATAAAAATTCCGACTACCGCATCGTAGTGATTAGGCTGCCAATCCCACGTATCGCTTGATGCCAAACTAAATTGAACCTGTACCCCCTCTTCTGTTGCAAGCGCAATTGCTTTGCTAAGGGCTATTTCCGATACATCAAATGCATCGACCTGCATGCCCTGCTTTGCAAGCCAAACCGAATTTCGACCTTCGCCATCGGCGACACATAAGACGGAATCGCCCTGCTTTAAATGGTGCTTGGCCTGGACCTCTAGGTACTCGTTGGGGGCTTTGCCAAAAATGTAATCGGGAGTATTAAATCGCTTATTCCAAAAATCGGCACTATCTGAGAATGCAGTTGTCATGGTTTTATGTTCTGTATCAATTGAAACAAAAAAGGCTGCCTAGGCAACCTTCACACTCCATACGTTTTCCATACGTGATGCGCGCCATGCCGCTGATTTACTTTTTAAAGCCGCCCTGCAAATCACGGATCAGGTCATCGGGATTTTCAAGGCCAACAGCAATCCGAACTAGACCATCGGAAATGCCTGCGGCTTTGCGAGCCTCTGGCGATACGCGGCAATGGGTAGTCGTTGCCGGATGCGTAATGGTTGTGCGGGTATCGCCTAAATTGGCTGTGATCGAGCACAGCGTAGTTTGATCGATCAATTTGAAGGCCGCCTTTTTCCCACCTTTGAGAACAAAAGACAAAATCGCTCCACCTGCCTTTTGCTGCTTCTTCGCTAAGGCAAATTGCCGATGGGACTTCAGGCCCGGGTAATAAACCGCCTCAACCCCAGTTTGCTTTTCGAGCCACTGGGCCAAAGCCAAGGCATTGGCACTCTGTTGCTTCATGCGCAGGTCAAGAGTCTCCAGACCCTTTAAAAATACCCACGCATTGAAAGCCGACAGGGTTGGTCCGGCTGTACGTACGTATGGAAATACCTTATCCATGATGAAGGATTTCTTGCCCACGATAGCGCCGCCGAGTACTCTG
>JBEBBK010000198.1:0-3074 GCA_041158405.1 Pseudomonadota bacterium | reverse complement strand
ACTGTGACAAATGCGCCGCCTGCGCCCAGAAGGCTCGATAAAGCGCCCGCAAAAGCACCAAATGAAAAGAGACCAACTTTGCCGGGTAGCTGTCGTCCTGGCTTAGGTTTTTTATTAATAAACATCTGGATCGAGGTGTAAACAATAAAGATTGCGAAAAACAAGGAGAGCCAGCTGGTTGGAAAGGCATCAAACAATTCGCTGCCACCAATGAGGCCGCCTACAACAATGCCTGGGCTTAGCGCAATGACGAGTTTCCAGTCAATCGTGCCGTGTTTGTGATGGGCACGAATCGCCGATAGCGAGGTAAATAAAATAGAGGCCATGCCAGTAGCAATGGCCATATGAACAATAATGCTCTGATCAAATTGCTGATGATTAAAGACAATAATCATGAAGGGTACGAGAATCATTCCCCCGCCGATGCCGAGCATGCCAGCTAACACACCAGATACGGCTCCGCATGCAAGCAAAATAAGAATATCGATTAATTCCAAACTGAATTCCCCGCCTTAGCCGCTAGGCCCTTATCCTGAACCCTCGGGTTCAAGGTGGAGCGGCCGCCATGCTTCGGGTGCACTAAGCAGCGCAGGGAGTGAACAGCTCGAGGCTGACACTGTACGGTTGCGAAACGCTCACGCCCACATTGCAAAGATCGCTCCGTATGCTTGCGCATCGGTTCAAAGATCTATTGGCCTTGGCGAGCCAGGCAGGGAAAGGGTTTGTAGTAATGCATCTACTTGTAACTCGAGGCCTTTGATTTCAGCTTCGAGCCGGGCTACCTCATCTGGGTGGATTGCAGCGGACTGCGTTGATAAGTGTGCAGCAGTATCTGCAGCCAAGCGTTTACTTGAAATCAGATCACCAGCAAGCTTAAGGGCTGCCATCATGGTTGCGCGCTCGATGCTACGGTTACCTCCGGTAATCGCTAGCTGAATTTGTTCGTCAACCAGGGTGCAAGCCTCGCGCAAAAGGGGTTCATGTTCGGCGGTGGTAGCCAGCGTGATTTTTTGGCCTGCGAGCGTGACCTCAATGCGTTGTTGGCTCATGATCATCGCCTGAAATAGTTGGATTAGGTTCGTCCGTAGCGAGCAAGTTGAGTTGCCGTGTATCGGTTTGCTCGGGTAGACGGCTCAAAATGTGTTGGATGCGGTTTTGCGCATCCGCTATCTTGGTTTCGAGCCGCGCGCGATCTTGGCGGGCCTCTTCCATGGCTTTTGTAGCCAGGGTGAGTTTGTCTTTTAGCCGAGCTATCGCTTGGTTTAAATCACTCAAGGAAGACTCGGGGGAGTGGGATGCATCGCTCATTGCTATATTGTAGCCCCTGAATTTGGCTGTGTGCAGCGCTCAATTACCAGACTGACTAGCGAGCCAGGGCGACCCAGCGATTGCCTAGCTTGGCTAGCTCAATACGGCCATCAAATAGATCAATCAGAGCCTGATGGGTTAGTGGATCATCACTTTTGCCTTGGTGATGCAGCCCTTTGTTACCTAAAAGAATCAGGTTGTCGGCCTGCAAGGCAAACTGAATTTCATGCAAAACGGTGATGCTGGTTTTTTCCTGATCAGACAGTACGCCTTGCCATTGCAGCCAATCGGCTTGATGCGGTGGATCTAGATTAGCGATCGGTTCATCCATCAGGAGAATATCGGCTTGAACAGCAAAGAGCCTAGCTAGCAAAACACGCTGACGCTCGCCCCCCGACAACTGACTAAAAAAGCGCTCGCGTAAGTCCCATACTCCCGTTTGACGCATTGCTTGTTCAACCATAAGGTGGTCTTGGGTACTTGGAATGGAGAGCCAGTTTTGATGGGGTAATCGACCTAGCATCGCAATGTCATATACCCGCAGACCAAAATCAAGACTATCGGGCGTTGCCGTTGCCTGCTCAAGCCAAGCGATCTGTTGCGCGCGCGTTTTGATTGCAATCGAGCGAAGCTCTGCTCCCCCAATCTGAATCGAGCCTTCATAGGGCAAGAGTCCAGCTAAGGCTTGAACTAGTGTGGACTTGCCAGCTCCGTTCGGGCCAACAATGCTTGTCCACTCACCCCCAGGAATAGCAAGATCGATGTTTTGCAAAATAACGGTGTTATTTCGGGACAAAGACACATTGCGTAGCTCTATTTGGCTCATGAGCTTATTCCTAAGGTCTGACGTCGGAGCAAGAGCAGTAAGTAAGAGCCCCCTAGAACTGCAGTAACAATTCCAACGGGAAGCTCCAGGGGTGCTAAGACCGTACGCGCCAGTAAATCGGATGCTAGTAATAGAATGCCGCCCGCTAAGCTAGACATCAGTAGATGCATGCGTTGGGAGCCGCTCGCAAAGCGCCGAACCAGATGTGGCGCTGCAAGGCCGATGAATGCGATCAGCCCAGTTTGCGCTACGGCAGCGCCTGTAGCCAGTGCGAGAACGGCAATTAAACCCAGACGCATTTGATCAATCGGAAGACCAAGTGTTTTAGCAGTGCTTTCACCCAGGCTAAGAGCATTCAGTGCCGCACTCAACAGAAGCGCTACTGCAATGCAGGCAAGCCAAACCAAGAGCATGAGGTAGACGCCATGCCAATCCAGCAGGCTGGTATTGCCCAGCATGAATGCCTGAAAGCGTTGGTAGAGATCGGGGCGAACAAATGTAAAGAGCGCGTTACCGGCACCAAGGATGACGCTAACCACGACGCCCGATAGTAAAAGTCGTAAGGAGCTGCGATAGCCGCCAGCTAAAATCAGCGCAGCAACAACACCCAGTAGCGCGCCAATAAATGCACCACCGTTCAGTCCAATCAAATCAAACCCAGAATTAGTAATCGCGTGGGAAAAACCTAAAACAAGTGCGACACCCATTAAGGCGCCGGATGCACTGCCAAGTAAATAGGGGTCGGCCAATGGATTACGAAATACGCCTTGCGCAATCGCGCCGGCTAAGCCGAGCAGAGCACCTGCCAACCATGCACCGGCAGAGCGCGGTAGGCGGATGTCAAACACAATTGCAGCGTCTTTACTCCAGGCAATCCCACCACTACCCAGCAATGCGCCTAAGCATAGCAATGCAATGCTCATCACCAGCAAGGCGAGTA
>JBEBBK010000197.1:0-3084 GCA_041158405.1 Pseudomonadota bacterium | reverse complement strand
ATTAAGGAATCACAGGGCCAAAAAAGGCTGGGGGTGGTTTTTCCATTGAACGAGCCGTCACTCGAAACAGTGGCGCAACTGCAAAAGTACGCACTATGCACTCCGGTCTTAATTGGACCGAAACTCGAAATTGAGGCGCTTGCGAAGCGAGTGTCACTCAAGCTTGATGGCATCGAGATTATTGATACCCCCAATGACCCAGTCGCAGCAGCGAAAGCAGCCGTTACTCTCGCGAAGTCAGGCGACGTATCTGCGCTGATGAAGGGCTCTCTCCATACGGAGGACTTAATGGGGCCTGTGGTTGGCAAGGATGGCCTGAGAACAAACCGCAGAACCAGTCATATTTTTTTATTCGAACTGCCCAGCTACCACAAGCTTCTGGGCATCAGCGATTGCGTAGTTAATATCGCTCCGTCTATTGAGCATAAAAAAGATATTTTGCTCAATAGCCTTGAGGCACTTTTCAAACTCGGGGTAACGAAACCAAAAGTAGCCATCATTGCTGCGACGGAAGTCATTAACCCCGCCATCCAAGCAACGCTCGATGCAAAAGCATTGGTTGATCTGCAGCAGGACAATGCATTTTTTCCAGGCGCCCTCATCGAAGGTCCCTTTGGCTTTGATAATGCCATCTCTGCGAGTTCTGCGGTAACCAAAGGAATTCAGTCTGCGGTTTCAGGCGACCCCGATCTACTTCTGGTGCCTGATTTAGGGGCTGGAAATATTCTGTATAAATCGCTTGTGTATATGGCGGGAGCAGAGTGTGCTGGCGTAATTCTTGGCACCGCGGTACCCATTATTTTGACATCCAGGTCAGACTCTGTTTTTTCTCGAGTTGCCTCCACCGCATTGGCAATGCGCCTAGCTTAAAACTACATTTACTTTCAGAGACTAGAGAATATGTTTAAGATTTTTTCAAAAGATCCCCTCCATGACCCAATTCATTCTCAAGCGCCAGCGACAGAGATAAAGACAACGACCTGCTATATGTGCGCCTGTCGATGCGGCATCCGGGCCCACCTGCGCGATGGTGAACTGGTATACATTGATGGCAATCCGGATCACCCACTAAATCAAGGTGTGATTTGTGCCAAAGGCTCTGCCGGCATCATGAAGCAAAAATCACCTGCCCGCATTACCAAGCCATTACTGCGCCGAAAAGGGAGTGATCGTGGCGCTGGTGAATTTGATGAAATTAGCTGGGATAAGGCATTTGAGCTGCTCACCCAGCGCCTGCAAAAAATTCGGGAAACTGATCCAAAGAAATTCGCCCTATTTACAGGCCGCGATCAGATGCAAGCATTAACCGGTCTTTTTGCCCGTCAATTTGGTACGCCGAATTATGCAGCGCACGGTGGATTTTGTTCGGTCAATATGGCTGCCGGCATGATCTACACCATTGGCGGCAGCTTTTGGGAGTTTGGCGGACCCGATCTTGAGCATGCAAAGTTATTCGTCATGATTGGTACTGCAGAAGACCACCACAGCAACCCAATGAAGATAGCGCTTTCTAAATTCAAGCGCTCCGGTGGCCGCTTTATTTCAATTAACCCGGTTCGTACTGGCTATTCTGCTATTGCAGACGAGTGGATTCCAATTAAGCCCGGAACGGATGGCGCCTTATTTATGGCGTTAATGCATGAATTGATTCGGAAAGAACAGTATGACGCTGATTTCCTCAAGCGCTATAGTAATTCTGGTCAGCTGGTTTGCCTTGATGAAGGTCCCGAAGAAGGCCTCTTCTTATTCGACCCAGACTCGGATCCCATTAACGCTGATTTACCCCATAACAAATACGTTTGGGATGCAAATACCCAAAGCGCTAAGCCCTGCTTTGAAAAAGGTGTTTCGCCAACGTTAAGTGGTGAATTCATCATGGGTCCAGGCCCACACCAAGGTAAAAAAGTGGCCCCTGCATTTGAATTATTACGTCGGCAAGTTGAAAAAACCACTCCCGAATGGGCGTCTTCGATTACCGGTATTCCAACTGCACGCATTGAAAAGCTTGCGGAAGAAATAGCGTATAGCGCATTCAAACAAGCATTTGAGCTCCCAGTTGCATGGACTGATGCATGGGGTGAAGAGCATAAAACGGTAACTGCTAGGCCGGTTGCATTTCATGCCATGCGCGGATTAGCTGCCCACTCGAACGGCTTTCAAACCACGCGCGGATTAGCGGTGCTGATGTCCCTAATCGGCACCATTGATAGACCAGGTGGTTTTAGACATAAGGCGCCTTACCCACGGCAAACTCCACCGAATGTGAAGCCGCCTTCATCAGAAGACGACATTAAACCCAACACGCCCCTAGGCAAAGCACCTTTAGGGTGGCCAACACAACCTGAAGACCTTGCTTTAGATAAAAACGGAAATGCACTGCGCATTGATAAAGCATATACTTGGGAGCATCCGCTAGCAGCCCATGGATTAATGCATAACGTCATTACCAATGCCGTAAAAGGGGATCCCTACTCGATTGATACATTAATGATCTTCATGGCCAATATGTCATGGAATTCCACGATGAATACTATGGAAGTACGCGAATTACTCAACAGTAAAAACGCAGATGGGGAATTTAAGATCCCCTTCCTTGTGGTTTGCGATGCCTTTCAATCCGAGATGGTTGACTTTGCTGATCTTGTTTTGCCAGATACAACGTATTTAGAACGCCATGACGTAATGAGTATGCTTGATCGACCCATCTCGGAATACGATGGCCCAGTCGATTCAGTACGCATTCCGGTACTTCCACCCACCGGTGAATGTAAGCCTTTCCAAGAAGTGTTGATCGAACTCGCATCGCGCCTAAAATTCCCCGCCTTCACAAGCGAAGACGGCAGCAGGAAATTTGTCGACTATCCAGACTTCATTACGCGATTTGAGACAGCACCCAATTCCGGCATTGGCTTTTTAGCGGGTTGGCGCGGAAAAGACGGTGAAAAAAGCCTCCGTGGAGAGCCCAATAAAGACCAATGGCAGCGGTATGCTGAAAACAATTGCGTGTTTCAACACCATATGCCAGTTGAGCATCAATACATGCGCAATTGGAACCGTGGCTACTTGGACTTCAGCAAAGCAAAC
>JBEBBK010000196.1:0-3088 GCA_041158405.1 Pseudomonadota bacterium | reverse complement strand
CTGCTGAACCAAAATCCGAGCAAGCCAAACCGGCAATAACACCAGCCGTACCAGCGGTAGCTACGCCAGCACCAGCAACTGTAGCTCCTGCAAAACCGCTTGCATCAAGCCCGGCAGATAAAACAATGGGCCTCGCTGCTGGTGAAGAAGTTGTCGTTGCGGCCAAGTCAAACGCGAATGGGTCTGCTAGTGCAAACGCAAATCCAAGTGCCTCTGGGAAGTTTGTGATTCAAATTGGCGCCTTTGCATCGGAAGAGCGTGCGAATGGCTGGATTGCAAAACTGAAAGAGCAAAAAATTCCGAATTATGTTTTAAATCGCACGGGTACAGATGGCACAAAACTGTATGCGCTGCGCGCCGGACCATTTGCAGACAAAGAGGCGGCAGAGGCAGCTGAAAAGAAAATCAAGGCAATCGGCCTGACCCCACGTATTGTGGAAGTGGGGAAGCAGTGATCCTTTGCCCATTCACTGGATAGCGCATGGAAATTCTAGCCACTCTAAAACTAACTTCGGTTGATTATTTTGCCTTCGCCATCTTGTTGGTTTCGGCTTTTGTTGGAATCTACCGTGGCTTTTTTAAAGAGGTGCTAGCCTTAGCCTCTTGGTTTGTGGCTGCATGGGTTGCCTACCATTACAGTAACTATTTAGCAGTCGAGTGGCTTTCCACCTTTCAGCTCGATGAGATGTTGCGACTTGGTCTCAGCTTTCTCATTTTATTCATTCTGGTTTTAATTGCGGGCAACTTTATTGGATCAATGATTCAAAAGGCGATCGCATCGGCAGGTTTAAGTTCCACCGATCGTTTATTAGGTCTGGCCTTTGGTCTAGTGCGCGGCGCGTTTGTGGTGGTGGTTCTATCGACCTTGGCAGTATTAACGCCGGTCCCCCAAACCAACGCATGGAAAGCAGCAATGACCCGTCCTGCAATTGATGTCGCCATGGCGGTAATACAAGTATGGTTACCGTCCGATTGGGCGGCGAAGTTGCGTGCGCCAACCGGCGTTATTTCTGCACCACCACCCTCAGGGAGTTAAGACATATGTGCGGCGTAGTCGGAAGTGTCTCACGTTCCCCGGTAAATCAGTTGCTTTATGACGCATTGCTGCTACTCCAGCATCGCGGTCAGGATGCGGCTGGTATTGCGACGATGAATGGTAATTCATTCACCATGCATAAGGCAAATGGCTTGGTGCGCGATGTATTCCGTACCCGCAATATGCGTAGTTTGGTTGGCAATGTTGGAATTGGTCAGGTACGTTACCCCACCGCCGGTTCTGCTAGTAGTGAGGAAGAGGCCCAACCGTTTTATGTCAGCGCGCCGTATGGAATTATTTTGGCGCACAACGGCAATTTAACCAATGCGCCTGCGCTACGTACCGAGATGGCCTATCGGGATCGCCGCCACATTAATACAAGCTCTGATACTGAGGTACTGCTCAACGTACTGGCGGATGAACTGCAAAAGGAAACTAATAGCGCTGCACTAGATGAGCAATCGATGTTTAAGGCGGTAACCGGATTGACGGGAAGAGTGAAGGGTTCCTATGCCGTGGTGTCATTGATCGCAGGCTATGGCTTGTTGGCGTTCCGGGACCCATTTGGCATTCGTCCTTTATGCATCGGTCGCATTGATGGTCCGGATGGCCCCGAGTGGATGGTTGCTTCTGAATCCGTAGCGCTCGAGGGTTTGGGCTTTACCTTTGTTCGGGATGTTGCGCCAGGGGAGGCAATCTACATTGATCTCGATGGAAATTTTGTTGCCCATCAGTGCGTACCCAATGCAGTTCTCAATCCTTGTATTTTTGAATACGTGTATATGGCTAGGCCAGACTCCACGATTGATGGCGTAACGGTTTATAACGTGCGCATGCGCATGGGTGATTATTTGGCCGAGAAAATTCGTGCCGAAACGGATGTCAGTGAAATCGATGTGGTGATGCCGATTCCGGATTCAAGCCGGCCAGCAGCCATGCAGGTGGCTAAGCGTTTGGGTATTAGTTATCGCGAAGGTTTCTTTAAGAACCGCTACATTGGCCGTACCTTCATCATGCCCGGGCAGGCCGTACGCCGTAAATCGGTGCGTCAAAAACTCAATGCGATGCGGATTGAGTTTAAAGACAAGACCGTTTTAATTGTGGATGACTCGATTGTGCGTGGCACAACTTCCTATGAGATTGTGCAAATGGCGCGTGAGTCAGGCGCAAAGAAAGTGATCTTTGCATCAGCAGCGCCTCCAGTACGTTTTCCGAACGTGTACGGTATTGATATGCCAACCCGCAGTGAATTAGTGGCCTATGGCCGTACGGATGCCGAGATTAATAAGATGATTGGTGCCGATCAACTGATTTATCAAAACGTAGAAGACATGAAGCAGGCTGTGCGCGACATTAATCCAGAGATTCTGAATTTTGAAGCATCGTGTTTTGATGGCCATTACATTACGGGTGACATTAACGACTCCTATCTAGATGCCTTGGAGGCTGCACGCACCACCGAAACGGCGCAAGCAGACCGCCAAAAGGATCCGGGTGACTTTGCGCGCTCCCAGTTGCACTTGCACTTAGCGACCGAAGATTAAGTACACTAGTAGCATGGCTAGCAAAATTACTTCGAAACGTCGCTCCCTCGACCTATCTAAACTTGCTCCGGAATCCGTTGCAGTCCGAGCCGGCACGCGTCGCTCCCAAGAGTATCAAGAGCACTCAGAAGCCCTCTACCTGACGTCAAGCTTTTGCTTTAACAGTGCAGAAGAGGCGGAGCAGGGTTTTGCCAATGCCGAAACCGGTTTTATTTATTCGCGTTTTACCAATCCCACCGTCAGCATGTTTCAGGATCGCTTGGCTGCACTAGAGGGTGGGGAGGCATGCATTGCTACTGCCTCGGGTATGGCTGCCATCATGACCACTGCAATGGCACACCTGAAAGCGGGCGACCATGTGGTTTGTTCTCGTTCGGTATTTGGCGCAACCATTCAGTTGTTTGGCAGCATTCTCGGTCGCTTTGGCATTACTACCAGCTACGTTGATTTATCCGATAACAAAGCGTGGCAAGCTGCAGTACAACCCAATACCCGCATGTTTTATCTC
>JBEBBK010000195.1:0-3092 GCA_041158405.1 Pseudomonadota bacterium | reverse complement strand
ATAACCCAGCCGTATTGCATTTTTTACCCCGCCTTAGCAAAGGCCAGCAATTTGCATTACCCAGCGAATGGCAAGCCTCGATCGCCCCGGGTGAGTACGTGATTGGCAGCCTAGATGACCTTAACTCACCGCAAAAAATGGTACAAGTCATTCGGATCGATGAGGGCATCCGCAGCTTTATTCAGATTCAAGACATTACGGCCAACATCGCACTGCATCAAGAAACCCAGCGCGAGAACCGCCTCACCGCGATGGGCAAGATGGCCGCAGGCATTGCGCATCAATTCCGTACACCACTTGCTACCGCCCTACTCTACTCGTCGCACCTTTGCGACGATGAAGTGAAGCCTGAGATGGCCAAAGAATTTGCCTTGCGTTTACGTAAGCAGTTGATGGACCTCGAAAAACTCTCACAAGACATGTTGCGATTTATTTCCAATCGCCCCAATAAAACGGTACTCACTTCGGCCAAGCAATTGATTGAAGAAGCGCAGGCCAGTATTCAGGCGCTCTTTGAAAGCAAGGGGGTCACCCTCTCCGTTCAGTGCGCCATTCCCGATACGGTCATGTTGCTGGTAGAGCCTAAATCCATTCCCAATGCCTTGGTAGCCATTCTGGAAAATGCACTGGCTGTTTCGAAGGCAGGCGATACCGTCTTACTAAGCGCAACGACGGAATCCAAAAAACTCATCATCACGATTGCAGACCAAGGCCCCGGTATTGCAAGCACCATGATTGATTCTTTATTTGAACCATTTTCTACTACCAGCGCCAATGGCACTGGCCTGGGCTTATCGATTGCTAAAAATACCTTAGATGCACACCGCGGAACCATTGGCGTTCACAGCACCCATGAGGGCGCCGTTTTTAAAATCACCTTACCCGTTACCCAATCTTAAATACGCATAAGCGGCCAATTGAAATGAATGAATCCATCGATGCACGTTTTCCGGTAATTTTGGTTGAGGACGATGAAGACCTCCGGGAAGCCATTGCCGTCACGCTGCGCATGAAGAACATTGACTTTGTGACGCACCAGCGCGCAGAGACTGTGGTACCCCTCTTGCGCCCAGGACTCAATACGGTATTGGTAACGGACTTTAAGCTGCCAGGCATGACTGGCCTGGATTTATTAAAGATCGCGCAAACGCAGTGCCCCGATCTGCCCGTTGTCATCATGACCGCATTTGCAGATACCAAGCTCGCAGTAGAGGCGCTCAAGGCAGGGGCAAGGGATTTCCTGATTAAACCGTTTGTGCCGCAACAGTTAATCGAAATTATTTCCCGCTATCACCCACCCGAAGAGCCAAAAGCTAACTCCAACGAAGCAATTGCATCAATAGAAACCGCTCCTAAAGCCAAGGAAGAGGGTTCACAAATTCGCTCTGCCGAGCACAGCGTGATTGCCGTAGATCCCCAAAGCATTGCCACCTTCACGCGCTGCGAGCGCGTGGCAGCAACCGACACCAGTGTTCTAGTCACCGGTGAATCGGGCGCTGGTAAAGAGGTTATTGCGCATCACATTCATAAAACATCTAAGCGTGCCAAAGGGCCTTATGTCGCGATTAATTGCGCCGCTATTCCAGAAACATTGCTGGAATCGATTTTGTTTGGTCATGAAAAAGGTTCCTTTACTGGCGCAACCAAATCCCAAGCTGGTAAGTTTGAGCAAGCCCACAAAGGCACCCTCTTTTTAGATGAAATCGGCGAAATGCCAGCACCTCTGCAAGCCAAGCTCCTACGCGTGTTGCAAGACAAAATGATTGAGCGCATTGGTTCAATCGATTCGATTCAGGCGGATGTGCGCATCATCGCAGCCACCAATTTAAATCTGCAAGAACAAGTCAAGGCAGGCAAGTTCCGCGAAGATCTGTACTTTCGCTTAAACGTATTCCCCATTCATGTTTTGGAATTACGCAATCGCCCGCTCGACATCATTCCCCTAGCCGAATTCTTTCTAAAGCGCTACAGCATGAACATTGGTCGCGACTCGCTTACCCTCAGCACAGCAGCAAAAGCACTGCTTCAAAAGTACCCTTGGCCAGGCAACGTACGGGAACTGGAAAACATCATCCAGCGTGCCGTTTTATTGGCCGACGGGGATCAAATCTATGCGGAAGATTTGGAACTGGACGATTCCCAGCTAACCCACCCTGGTCTCGCAGACCACCGGCCAAAAGAGCCAATAAATCCCGATTTGAGCAGCGCAATGCAGCAAAATGGCACAGAAATTGCATTATCTAAGGGTGAAATAGGCCAAGACATTGGGTCGATTGAGCGTGAGCACATCCTCAAGGTATTGGCGGAAGTAAATGGAAACAGAACAAAAGCCGTAGACATATTAGGAATATCCGCTAGAGCATTGCGCTACAAGCTGAAGTCTTATAAAGAAGCTGGCTTCCTTATTGATTGATTTTGTTAGATAATTAGATACATGAACACACCGAACGTAGATTCCATGGTTACCCGGATGCAGGCTTTAGCTGCTGCAGCCAGCGGTAAGCCTGTAACTACGGATAGCCAAGATCCGAATCGGGTTGATTTTTCGGCCGTGCTCAAGAACGCGATTGAGAACGTCAATACTGCTCAAAATAGCGCCCAAGCCAAGGCTCAGTCCTTTACGCTCGGTGCTTCCGACACTTCCCTGGAAGATGTCATTGTTTCCTTGCAAAAAGCTAATTTATCCCTGCAAGGCATGATCGCCGTGCGCAATCGCTTAGTGGACGCCTATAAAGAAGTGACCAATCTCCAGGTGTAATTACCTGAACTGCTAGCAACACCTTATTTGCCGTAGCCCAGTTCATCTGGGTTTTTTTGTGCCTGCAGAATCTATTCTCCGCAAAAAATGCGGTGAATAATTGCATTTGCGGTGAATACGCAGCTTAATCTCCGCATTTTTTGCGGCGAATACATTTTTATTCAGTCGCTCTTTTGGATTTCCAGAAAAGATGGCTTCTGGCGAGCGCAGTACCAGCTAGCAATTGGCTCGTAAGTCCAGTAAGGTAATTTAAATCTTTCTGTCGGCGATATTCTCTGGCTTAGGTATCACTTTGCCATCGAGCTCATAAGCCCACGCTAGCACTTCTGCTACA
>JBEBBK010000194.1:0-3114 GCA_041158405.1 Pseudomonadota bacterium | reverse complement strand
CAACTGCAATCCTGAGACTGTATCGACCGACTACGACACATCGGATCGCTTGTACTTTGAGCCCTTGACCTTAGAAGATGTTCTCGAAATTGTTGCCAAGGAGAAACCCAAGGGCGTGATCGTGCAGTATGGCGGCCAAACGCCGCTCAAACTGGCGTTGGATTTAGAGGCCAATGGCGTTCCTATTATTGGCACATCCCCCGACATGATTGACGCCGCAGAAGACCGCGAGCGTTTTCAAAAGCTGCTCCACACCTTAGACTTACGTCAGCCGCCGAATCGGACAGCGCGCGCCGAAGATGAGGCCTTGCGACTGGCCGAGGAAATTGGTTACCCCTTAGTGGTTCGCCCATCCTATGTTCTGGGTGGTAGGGCAATGGAAATCGTGCACGATGGCCGTGATTTAGAGCGCTATATGCGTGAGGCAGTGAAGGTATCGCATGACTCACCAGTCTTATTGGATCGCTTCTTAAATGACGCGATTGAATGCGATGTGGATTGCATTAGCGATGGCACGGCAGTCTTTATTGGCGGTGTGATGGAACACATCGAACAGGCGGGCGTGCATTCGGGTGATTCCGCATGTTCTTTGCCACCGTATTCCTTGTCCGATGCTACGGTTGACGAAATCAAACGCCAAACCGCAGCGATGGCCCGAGGTCTTAATGTCGTTGGTCTGATGAATGTGCAGTTTGCAATTCAGAATGTTGACGGCAACGATGTGATTTACGTTTTGGAAGTAAATCCCCGTGCGTCCCGGACCGTACCGTTTGTATCGAAGGCAACCGGTTTGCAATTAGCGAAGATTGCCGCACGTTGCATGGTGGGTCAAACCTTAGCCAAGCAAGGTATTACACGCGAAGTCATTCCGCCATACTTCTCAGTTAAGGAAGCGGTCTTTCCATTTAATAAATTCCCCGGCATTGATCCCATCTTGGGACCAGAGATGCGCTCCACTGGCGAGGTAATGGGGGTTGGTAAAACCTTCGGTGAGGCTTTGTTTAAGTCGCAACTGGGCGCTAGCATCAAGCTTCCGAAAACCGGTACGGTGGTATTGACCGTCAAAGACAGTGATAAAGGTAAAGCCGTTGCAGTTGCCCAGATCTTGCATGAACTCGGCTTTCCGATGGTGGCAACCAAGGGTACTGCCGCAGCCATTGCTGCTGCCGGTTTGCCCGTGCGCGTTGTTAATAAGGTGAAAGACGGAAGGCCCCACATCGTTGACCTGATTAAAAACCGGGAAATTTCACTGGTCTTTACAACCGTGGATGAGACCCGCACTGCGATAGCGGATTCACGTTCGATTCGAACCAGTGCACAGGCGAACAACGTCACTTACTACACCACGATCAGTGCAGCACGGGCTGTGATGGACGGCCTGATGGCGTCAAAAAGCGGCGCCAAAGATTCACTCGAAGTCTATTCGCTGCAAAATTTACACCGCAGCCTCGAATAGTCTCTGTCAATACCGCAATCCTGGCTTAAACTACCTCTTTATTTCGTACATAAGCTAGGTTGCAGTATGAACACCATTCCCATTACCAAAGTTGGCGCTGAACTGCTCAAGGCAGAGTTGCATCGCCTGAAGCACGTCGAGCGTCCGGCCGTTATCAATGCAATTTCAGAGGCGCGTGCGCAGGGTGATTTATCCGAGAACGCCGAGTACGATGCCGCAAAAGAAAAGCAAGGTTTTATCGAAGGCCGCATCAAGGAGCTTGAGACCACATTGTCTGGCGCTCAAATTATTGATCCAGCAACCTTGGAAGTGGAGGGCCGTATAGTGTTCGGTGCCACTGTTGACCTTGAGGATTTGGAAGACGGTACGAAATTAACCTACCAAATCGTTGGCGATGATGAGGCAGACATTGCGCTTAATAAAATTTCGATTAGCTCGCCGATTGCGCGTGCCTTGATCGGTAAAGAAGAGGGCGACGTGGTGGCAGTTCAGGCCCCAGCAGGTAATCGCGAAGTGGAGATTTTGGCAGTCCGCTACATTTAAATGATTACCGTTGCAGCAGATCGCCTTGCGGTATTTCAGCGCCTCTTTTTGCTGATTGCTGGCGTATGGGTAGGCAGCCTATTTACGGTAGGCTATTTGGTGGTTCCTACCATCTTCGCTAACTTACAAGATCGCCAAGTTGCCGGCATGATTGCAGCAGCCATTTTTCAAGCCGAGGCCTACGTCAGCGTGCTTGTATGTGTCGCTTTGCTTTTGATGGCCAATACCTTGATTAAGCGCAACATCGGTAACTACCGCAGTACCCGTTGGGTGATCCTCTTACTGCTTGTGATTTCGGCTATGACGTGTTTCGGTTTTATTCCGTATATGAACGCGCTCCGCCAAGAGGCACTTCTATTGGGTGTACCCGTTATGGCATCGCAGTCTGCAAGCCTCTTTGGGCGCTTGCATGGCATCTCCAGTGGACTATTTTTAATTCAGAGCCTCTTGGGTCTGTGGATGGTGTGGCGATTAACTCGCCAACCAAACCCTTAGCCCACAGAAAGGGAATTAACCCAGGGACTTTTTCTTGGTGCTGGCTTGCCGCACCTTGCGGCGCTTTACCGGACCTGTTGGTGCTGCCGCCCGCTTGTAGCCGGGTGAGGACCAACCAATCTTAGACTCAGCAGCATCAGCGCGCGTTGGGCGTGCGGATGCGCTTTTGGATGCCACTTTGCGAGCAGGCGCTTCTGCTTTACTTCCCACGGTCTTGCCGAAGGGTTTGGCCGCAGCAGTGCGGCGCGCAGAGCGCTCCGATGTACTGGTAGCACCACGATTAACAGGGCGGTTAGGCGAGCGTGGCGCCTGAATTGATTTCTTAGTTTTGTTGCCACCCCGTGCGTAAGGCGCGTTGGCATCTTTGATGAGGGGCTCGGGGCGCCAGATCACTAATAACTTACCGATGTGCTGCACTGGCGCGGCACCCAGTTTGTCGCAAAGCGCTTCGTAAATGGCAATGCGGTTTTCCCGATCATCGCCAAAGACGCGCACTTTAATCAAGTTATGGCTGTTAATGGCGATTTCTGCCTCTTTGACTACACCCGGGGTTAATCCATCGTTACCAATCATGACAACTGGGCTGAGGTCATGGGCTTTGGCTTTAAGCGCTTTGCGCT
>JBEBBK010000193.1:0-3115 GCA_041158405.1 Pseudomonadota bacterium | reverse complement strand
CCCACTAAGCAGATTAAGACAGTAGGAGAAAGAACCATGGCATATAGCGATAAAGTAATTGATCATTATGAAAACCCCCGTAACGTGGGTTCGTTTGCAAAAACCGATGACAACGTCGGCACCGGCATGGTGGGTGCGCCTGCCTGCGGTGACGTGATGAAATTGCAAATTCGGGTGAATGAGCAGGGCATCATTGAAGATGCGAAGTTCAAAACTTACGGATGTGGATCGGCGATTGCATCTTCCTCGCTCGTAACTGAGTGGGTTAAAGGTAAAACCTTGGATCAAGCCTTGGAAATTAAAAACTCCTTAATCGCGGAAGAGTTGGCTTTGCCACCCGTGAAAATCCATTGCTCCATTTTGGCCGAAGATGCCATCAAGGCAGCGGTTCAGGATTACAAAGAGAAGCACCCAGGCAATTAAGTTGATCTGCACTTAGGAATCCCTTATGGCAATTACTCTCACTCAAAAAGCCGCTGCACACGTCAATCGCAACCTGCAAAAGCGTGGCAAAGGCTGCGGCTTGCGTCTGGGCGTTCGCACGACTGGCTGTTCTGGCCTAGCCTATCAGTTGGAGTATGTGGATGATGCCGCTCCTGAAGATCAGATGTTTGAATCCAATGGCGTTAAGATTTTTGTTGATCCTAAAAGCTTGGCGTATCTTGACGGCACTGAGCTCGATTTTGTGCGGGAAGGCCTCAATGAGGGTTTTAAGTTTCAGAATCCAAATATGAAGGACGAGTGTGGTTGTGGCGAATCATTCCGCGTCTGAGAATTACTTTCAATTTTTTGGTTTAAGTCCGCAATTCAGTTTGGATCTAGCGCAGCTGGATCAAGCCTACATAGCAATCCAAAAAGAGGTTCACCCCGACCGTCATACCCAAGGTAGCGACAGTGAGCAGCGGATTGCAATGCAAATGGCTACCTTAGCCAATACGGCGCACCAAACATTAAAGCACCCGATTAAGCGCGGCTTGTACCTGTGCAAACTGCATGGTGTTGAGGCTAACTTAGAAACCAATACGGCTATACCAACGGCTTTCCTCTTGCAGCAAATGGCATGGCGCGACAGTCTGGATGAGAATCCCGATGACTATGCTGCGCTTGATGCATTAGCGACTGAAGTCGACGCTGCATACAAGGCCGCTTTAGTTGAGTTAGCGGAGGCAATGGATCGGACGCATAATTACCAGCGGGCAGCCGAATTGCTTCGCGGCCTTTTGTTTATCGACAAATTTGCTGCTGAATTAGATGACGCCATTGCGGCACTTGCTTGAGTTAATGATCAATGGCTTTATTACAGATTTCTGAACCCGGTATGTCACTTGCGCCTCACCAGCGCCGCATCGCGATTGGCATCGATCTAGGTACCACCAACTCCTTAGTTGCGGTTGTACGCGATGCTCTGCCGAAGGTCTTGGCGGATGAGCAAGGGCGTGAATTACTTCCATCGGTTGTGCGCTATCTACCAGGCGGCAGAACCCAAGCTGGATTTGAGGCGCTTGAAAGTGTGGTCAGCGATCCAAAGAATACGATTGTCTCCGTCAAGCGATTTATGGGTCGCGGCCTTGGGGATGTGGACCATTTAGAAAATGTCCCCTACGACTTTGTTGATCAGCCCGGTATGCTGAAGTTGCGAACGGTTGCGGGTGATAAGAGCCCAATCGAAGTGTCTGCTGAAATCTTGGCGCGCCTACGGCAGTTGGCGGAGGATTCGGTAAACGACGATATCGTTGGCGCTGTGATTACGGTTCCAGCCTACTTTGACGATGCACAGCGGCAGGCCACAAAAGATGCTGCTAAATTAGCCGGGGTTGAAGTCTTGCGTTTGCTCAACGAGCCGACTGCAGCAGCGATTGCCTATGGGCTCGATAACGCATCCGAAGGTCTTTATGCGGTTTATGACTTAGGCGGGGGCACCTTTGATATCTCCATTTTGCGGATGAGCAAAGGCGTCTTCGAAGTTTTATCAACCGGCGGTGACTCGGCATTGGGCGGCGACGATTTTGACCATCGCCTGTATTGTTGGGTCATCGAACAAGCGAAGTTAGCCCCGATTTCGATTCAAGATCACCGTGCTTTGCTCATTGCTTGTAAAACAGCCAAAGAGCAGCTAAGCCATAATCCCTTGGCGCGGGTACACCAAACGCTCAGTGACGGTACCGTAGTGAATGTTGGGGTCAGTCAAGCGCAATTTTTTGAGATGACGCAAAACTTAGTCGCCAAAACATTGGCAGCAGTACGAAAGGCGTTGCGGGATTCCGGACTTAAGGCAGAAGAAATTAAAGGCGTTGTGATGGTCGGCGGTGCAACGCGCATGCCGCATGTGCAGCGTGCGGTGGGCGATCTCTTTGGTACGGCGCCATTAAATAATCTCAACCCCGATCAGGTGGTTGCGATGGGCGCTGCCATGCAGGCTGACCTGCTTGCCGGAAACCAAGGCAAGAATGAGGAGTGGCTTTTACTGGATGTGATTCCGCTGTCCCTTGGCATTGAGACCATGGGTGGTTTGGTGGAAAAGATTATTCCGCGCAATACGCCCATTCCAGTTGCCCGGGCACAAGAGTTCACCACCTTTAAGGATGGCCAAACCGCTTTGGCTTTGCACGTAGTGCAAGGCGAACGCGAAACCTCGGCCGATTGCCGTTCTCTCGGTCAGTTTGAGCTGCGCGGCATACCGCCGATGGTAGCTGGTGCAGCACGCATTCGGGTGACCTTTCAGGTGGATGCCGATGGCTTGTTATCGGTGCGCGCTACCGAGCAGGGCTCGGGTGTTGAGGCCGCGATCGATATCAAACCATCCTATGGATTAAGCGACGCCGACATTACACGGATGCTGCAAGATGGCTTTGCATCTGCCCAGATTGATTTAAAAGCAAGGGCCCTGCGTGAAGAGCAGGTATCAGCTCAGCGCTTACTGGATGCGGTGCAAGCAGCGCTAAGTAGCGATGGGTATCTGCTAAGTGATACCGAGCGTACTGCAGTGGATCAAGCGATGGCAACATTGCAAGGCATTCTGTCCTCAGAGGAAGATAGCGATGTAATGCGCCGTGCCGTTGATCATGCCGCTAAAGCAACCGATGATTTTGCACAAAAGCGGATGAATGCCAGCATA
>JBEBBK010000192.1:0-3122 GCA_041158405.1 Pseudomonadota bacterium | reverse complement strand
GAATCACCGGCATGAAATTCTTAATTTTGCCCTCAGTAGCCGAATCATTCGTTCTCAGAACGATTTTTGCCTGCAGATAATGTTCGCCACCGCGCCCAGGCAGGTTCACGATCATCTCTTCCAGTGGGATATAGATTGGCGGAGCATTTTCTTTGCGCTCCATCAACTGTTTCTTCAGAATGTTTTCGGGGCGTTTCGCTTCAGCTTCTTGTATTTTTTTAGCTTCGGCAGTGCTTTGCATGTACATGTAACCACCCACAGCAGCCACAAGCAGAACCACGACACCAATAATGATGAAGAGCATTTTCTTGCTTTTTGGTTTTTCTGCTTCTTGGATATTATCTCCATTTGCTGGGGTGGCTGGGCCAGCAGCCGGCGCTGCAGCATTTGGATCTAAAGTCGGTTCAATACGCTCTTCATCAGCCATCGCTGTATTCCTCTTTACTCAATAATATCAAGCATACAGGTGAACTGCATTGCCATTGCCCCTATTATCACCTGATCGGACCGAACCGATAGCCAATGCTGTATCTGAGCGTTGAGTAAGTGGGGGCGGACTGTTGTAAAAACCCGGTCGAGGATTGCTAAAAGCTTGCTCGCGTGCCTGCTGAAATTGACTATCTTGCCTTAAATCCAGCGATAAATTCAGACCCATTTGGGCAAATTCATTTTTCAAGTTCTGGCCGCCTTGATCCAGTCGGGACTTGGTGGCATCGCTGGCGCCTTCCACTATCAGGTGGGCACGTCCGGCCTGGTCAATCCGCAGATCAATACGTATGGTTCCTTGCTCTGGCGGCGTTAATTCCAAGAGGATGCGTCCGCCGCCCGATTTGGCCGCATTCATGACCTGCTCATGCAATGGGCCAGTAGCCAAGGAAACCTCGGCGGCTTTCATTTCGATTTTCTGCTGAGCACCAATATTTTGAGCGTCTAAGCGGGCTAAATTAGCCGCATTATTTGGAGTTAATTCGCTTGCATCCAATGTGTCTTTAAATTCCCTATTTTCATTAAGGGATATGCTGTGCGCCTCGATTGCGCCCTTGGCATCCACTGCGCTCGCACTCAGTAATGACGCGCCCTTTACAGCAGCAGCCTTATCGCTTGATTGGCTAGGCGTCAAAATGGCATCTGATGTTTTGGCTTTCACTGCTTTTTCGCCGGTACTAATAAGTGTATTAGCTACTTTAGGATCGGTGACGTTTTGAATGGTGGCGGTTTTGGCGGGGTCAACGAAGCCAGCTTGCTCAAGGACCACGGTTGCTTTTTGCTGTCCAGCACCTTCCACTGCCAACAACTTAATCGAACCCTGATCGGCGCCCTTATTAATCAGGTCCGTTAATTGGGTCTGAATCTCGGGTGGAAGGGTAATGCCATTTTTCTGAGCCAAGTTCTGAATCGCGCTCGCAATTTGGGCAGGGGTTTGAGTCGTAGTTTGAGTCGAAGCTTGACCTAAGGACTGTTGTTGTAAAGCCTGCATCAAGGATGCTGCCTGACTCTGCATCGCTATTTCAGCGCTTTGGCCAGACGCTTTCATGGCTCGCGAGAGCGCTTGCGTAATTAAGGCCGATTGCTTGGCATCAAGCTGCTGACCATTTACTAACTGCATGAGGCCTTGAGTATCTGGGCCGCCCGCCTGAGCATTGAGGCTCGCCATTAGGCTTTGCATGCGCGCCCCTGAATCGGTTTCTGCGGAATTCACCTGCGGAATAGCCGGATTAGGGGACTGCAAGGCGGTATTTAAGAGGCCTTGTGCAGCAAGCTGTGCCATTAATAATTGCATTGCATCGGTAATTTTTGCAGGATCTTCAGCCTGAAAACCCATCTTAGGCAAATTTTGCCGACTAAATGCCAACGGCATGGATGATTGATGGGTAGCTCTATCTGTTCCAGCCCGCGCCTCAAGGCGCGTCATGCTGGACCGATCCAAGGCAGCTGCAAAGGCTTCAAATCCGGCGGGCATAGCGGAGCCGCCGGGCATAGAGCCCGGCTTGCTAGTGGCGCTATTCGCGTCACTGGCTGCTGCTTGCATTCGAATTTGACCTACTGTTGACATAGCCTCTCCAAAAGGAACACTACTTACTATGCATCTTTCGTGCCAGAATTGGCACTTGCCCTCGCGGCGTAGTTGTCTTCAAACAGGTTCATTTCCGCCTTCGCCTTCTTTTTCCTGGCTTCCAGCTTCATTTTGTCGACCAATTTAGTTAGTCCGCGGGTGCGCATTCTGGCCTGGGTAGCGGTTTTCAGAGTGTCTTCTGAGGCCCTAGATAGGCCTTGAATTTGCCCATCCATCTCGATGGAGCTCTGAATTAGCTTTTCTCGAAACGCATTGGCATCCTGAATGAAGGCAATCGAAACGCTTTGATTGCCGCCGGCGATCATTTGCACTTCATAGTCCTTTGCATACTCAAGTACTTGATTTTTAAAGGCTTTAGTTTGATTTACCTGTCCGGCAGCCCTTTTTGCACGGGCCATGGCTTGATCCTCGCGGATCTTGGCTAGGCGCAGGAGCAGTTCAATTGCAGACATAGTGCATTACATCACTGGGGGAGCAATCTGGAACAGGCGCTTTTCCGTTTGATCAATTGGAATGGCTTGTTCAGCATCTTGCTGTAAAAACGCCTGAATGTGGGGCCATGCTTGCAGTGCAGCATCTAAGTCCGGATCGGTTCCCGCGATATAAGCGCCCATCGAGACCAAATCACGCCCCCGCATATAGCGACTGTAAAGTTGCTTTAAACGCCGTGCAGATAAGAGGTGTTCTTTAGAGACTACTTTGGGCATCACCCGAGAAATCGACTTCTCCACATCCACTGCGGGGTAGTGGCCACTGTCGGCCAATTCACGCGATAAGAAAAAATGCCCATCCAAAATACCCCGGGCGGTATCCGCCACCGGGTCATTAGTGTCGTCGCCTTCCAGCAAGACGGTATAAAAAGCCGTAATCGACCCGTCTGGGTTTGCGCCATTACCAACCCGCTCAACCAGTTCCGGCATGCGCGCAAATACGCTTGGTGGATACCCTCTGGCTACAGGCGCCTCCCCTAAGCTTAGGCCAATCTCACGCAAGGCCATGGCGTAGCGCGTTAACGAATCCACAATGAGAACGACGTGCTTGCCTTGAT
>JBEBBK010000191.1:0-3140 GCA_041158405.1 Pseudomonadota bacterium | reverse complement strand
AGGCATCGCGGGAATATCCAAACCACGCGCCGCAACATCGGTTGCGACTAAAGCCTCAATTGCGCCCGACTTAAATGCATCCAAGGTCAGGGTACGTTCACCTTGGCTTTTATCTCCGTGAATTGCGCCCGCTTTGATGCCATCGCGCTCGAGGGCACGCGAGAGTTTGGCACAGCCTAAACGGCTATTAGTAAAAATGATGCACTGACGCGATAAACCTTGGCGGGTCCGCGCCTCCAAGATGGTGGTGATGGCCCGCTGCTTATCTGCCGAAGATACCATGTGCACCACTTGACTAACGGTATCAGCAGCTGCATTTTGGCGCGCCACCTCAACCGTAACCGGATTGCGTAAATAACTCTGGGCTAACTTTTTAATCTCAGGAGAGAAGGTCGCTGAGAACAGCAAGGTTTGGCGCTGCGCTGGTATTAAATTAATGATGCGTTGTAGGTCGGGCAAAAAGCCCATATCCAGCATGCGATCGGCTTCATCCAACACCAAGATCTCGACTTGCGACAAGTTCGCGGTTTTAGAGCCCAGGTGATCCAGCAAACGTCCGGGTGTAGCAATCAGTATCTCAATGCCACTGCGCAGCTGTGCCACTTGGGGTTGCATATCCACACCACCAAAAACGACGGTCGAGCGCAGATCCGTGTGCCGTGAATAGTTGGCTGCGTTTTCTGAAACCTGTACGGCGAGTTCGCGAGTAGGCGTTAAGACCAGGGCACGAATGGGATGGCGCGCTGGCGACGCGCTGCTGCTTGAACCGGGGAGTAACTTTTGAATAATAGGCAAGACAAAAGCGGCAGTCTTACCCGTGCCCGTTTGCGCGGCGCCCATCAAGTCCTTACCTGCAAGCACATGCGGAATGGCTTGCGCTTGAATTGGGGTTGGGGTGTTGTAGCCCTGTTCGCCGATTGCCTTTTGAACGCGTGGGTCAAGGCCAAAATCGGCGAAGGTAATGCTAACTGGCGAGTCGGAAGACTCTGCGGGTGCGTTTGTATCTACAGTGGTATTGGTCAAGGTAACTTAAATAATGGCCGCGATTCCAGCCTTAGCAGTGCTAGCATCTTCGGAAGACTTCACGCCGGAAACGCCGACTGCGCCGATGGTAAATCCATTTACATCGATATTGACGCCACCCTCCAGCATCCCTTGAATGTGGGGTGCGGATAAAAAGGAGGTGCGACCGTTGTTAATAATCTCTTCGTATACGCGAGTCTCGCGCTTACCCATTGCCGCCGTACGGGCTTTCTCTTGCGCGATATAAGCGGATACAGGAGCACAGCCATCGCGGCGAATCATGCCGAGCATATGGCCGCCATCATCACAAACTGCGATGGTCACTGGCCAGTTGTTTTCAGCGGCATGGGCGTTAGCAGCATCCAGAATGGCCTGAACGTTTGCTTGGGTAAGATAAGGTTTGCTTGCCAACATCGTGGTCTCCTAGTGGTGTTTTCGTCTGAATTCGGTGGAATACGGCAACGGTCGCTGTTGAGGCTCAAAATCCCTCGCTCAATCCGACGCGGATCAATTTTATAAAAGCCAATTGCCACGTAAAATCAAACTTCTGTAAAAAACAGGGGATCAAGCTGAAATAGTCGGTCTTTTGTAGAATTTCACTCGATTCTGAATGTATTTGCCATTTTCCCATACCTTGAGCCATGCCAACAAAAACCGCCCTGCCCCCTGAAATCAGCTCCCAATTGCAAAAGCACGTCCGCGGGCAGGTGCTAACCGACACCCCAAGCCGGGGTCGCTACGCCACCGATGCATCGATTTACCAGCAATTTCCGGTTGGGGTGGTGATCCCCGAAGATGCGGCCGACATCGAAACGGCCTTGGCAGTAGCCAGGGAGCATTCGATTCCGGTGTTGCCGCGCGGGGGCGGCACTAGCCAATGCGGTCAAACCACCGGGGTCGCACTGGTGATTGATAACAGCAAGGCCTTTCGGAAGATCCTCCAGGTAGACCCTGAAAAAGCCACTGCTGAAGTCGAGCCGGGTTTGGTGCTGGATCACCTTAACGCCAATTTAAAAAAACACGGCCTGTGGTATCCCGTTGATGTCTCGACCGGAGCACAAGCAACGATTGGTGGTATGGCTGGAAATAATTCCTGCGGCAGTCGCTCGCTCGCGTACGGCAATATGGTGCACAACGTCTTGGGCATAGATGCATGGCTGGCCGACGGCCAACTCGCGCAATTTGGCAACTACGGTCAGAGCAGTGGAACCGCTAAACAGCTTGGTGATTTTGTCAAAGGCTTGGCTAATCGCTTGCAACCGGAAATTGAAGCGATGTTTCCAAAAGTCATGCGCCGGGTTGCTGGCTACAACTTGGATGTATTTCATCCGCAAAGCGAATTGCCCTACACCAAAGACGGCAGCGTTAACTTAGCGCACTTGTTAGTCGGTAGTGAAGGGACGCTAGCGTATTTCAAATCACTGCAACTGAAGCTATCCCCATTGCCGCAGCACAAAGTACTCGGCATTGTGAATTTCGAAAGCTTCTACCGCGCCATGGATAGCGCACAGCACATCGTCAAACTAGGTCCTACTGCCGTTGAGTTAGTCGACCGTACCATGATTGATTTGGCGCGGCACAACCCCAGCTTTAAAAAGACCATTGAAAGCGCGCTGATTGATGCAGCAGGCCCAACGCCAGAAGCCATCTTGCTCGTGGAATTTTCGGGTGAAGCACATGCCCCACTGTTAGAGCGCGTTGCAGCACTCAATGAATTGATGAGCGACTTGGGCTTACCCAATACCGTGGTGTCAATGCCCGATGCAGCACTGCAAAAGAATCTATGGGAAGTGCGTAAAGCGGGTCTGAACATCATGATGAGCCTCAAAGGCGATGGCAAGCCGGTCAGTTTTATTGAAGACTGCGCAGTACCACTGGAGCACCTCGCTGAATACACCAGCGCACTCACCGAAGTCTTTTCGAAATACGGCTCACGCGGTACCTGGTATGCACACGCATCCGTGGGCACCTTGCATGTCCGGCCGATCTTGGATATGCGCCGCGACGGCGCGCAGAAGATGCGTGCGATGGCGGAAGAAGCGTCTGAACTGGTACGTCGCTATAAGGGCGCATACAGCGGTGAGCATGGTGATGGCCTTTGCCGTGGCGAATGGATT
>JBEBBK010000190.1:0-3156 GCA_041158405.1 Pseudomonadota bacterium | reverse complement strand
TCCCCAACCAATTGACCGGGCGCTTCATAATTTTTACCGCCGAGTTCAAATGCCTTGGATTCAATGGCGCGCTGAAATTCAATTCCAGCCATCGGGCCGCCCGGATAATCTTCTGGGGTAATGCCCACCACAATACCCGCATTCGCATTGCGTTCATTGCGCGAATACTGGCTCATGCCATTGGTTACCACGCGATTCGGCTCCGAAGTGGCGGCCACCACCGTGCCACCAGGGCACATACAAAAGCTATAGACTGAACGCCCATTTTTGGCATGGTGTACTAATTTGTAATCGGCCGCTCCAATCAAGGGGTTGCCCGCATGCGGACCCAAGCGTGCCTTATCGATCATCGACTGCGGATGCTCAATCCGAAATCCAATTGAAAATGGCTTTGCCTCTAAATACACACCAGCGTCATGTAGCGCCCGAAAGGTATCGCGCGCGCTGTGCCCCAAAGCCAAGATGACCTGGTCTGCAGCAATATGCTCACCATTCTCTAGCCGAACACCTCGAATATGCTGGTCCTCAATATCAAAGCCCGTTACTTTTTGGGAGAAGCGAATTTCACCGCCCAAAGCAATAATCTCTTGGCGCATTTTTTCAACCACCCCCACTAAGCGAAAGGTGCCGATGTGGGGCTTGGCCACGTACAAAATTTCTTTAGGCGCGCCAGCCTTAACAAACTCATGCAATACCTTGCGGCCATAAAACTTCGGATCTTTCACTTGGCTCCACAATTTGCCATCGGAAAAGGTGCCGGCTCCCCCTTCCCCAAATTGCACATTCGACTCAGGATTGAGGGTACTCTTACGCCATAAGCCCCAGGTATCTTGGGTACGCTCCCGCACGGCTTTGCCCCGCTCCAACACAATTGGCTTAAAGCCCATCTGCGCTAGCAAGAGCGCTGCAAAAATACCGCAGGGACCAAAACCAATTACTACTGGTCGCTGCTCCAGTTGTTGGGGTCCTTTTGCTACAAAGTGATAATGCGTATCGGGCGATGGTCGCACATGGGCGTTACCAGCAAATCGCGTTAATACCTGTGCCTCGTCTTTAACTGAAACATCGACGGTATAGATGAATGCCAAGGCTACATTTTTACGTGCGTCATAGCTGCGTTTGAATACCTCAAACGAGATTAAGTCCTTTGGAGTAATTTTAAGAAAACGCATGATTGCCGCCTCCAGCGCTTCTGGGGCATGGTCAATCGCAAGGCGCAGCTCGGTAATTCGGATCATAGGGCTATACGATACACAGTCTTGGGTAGTAAGCAATCATCTGCTACGACGGCTGTTTTTTGGTTATATTAGAAGCCATGCAATCCACGCCCCTGTTTCAGTCCCGTATTGGCCTTGGCACATGGCAAATGGGCGAAGACCCCAGTCAAGCAAAGACGGAGTGCGCAGCCATTAGACATGCCGTTGAGGTCGGATATCGCCTGATCGATACTGCAGAAATGTATGCCGACGGAGTCGCTGAATCACTGATTGGCAAAGCGCTTGGCCCGTTTGCGTCGAGTCGCCGTACTGAAGTGACATTGGTATCCAAAGTACTGCCACACCACGCCAACAAGAACGGAACGATTAAAGCCTGTGAAGCCAGTTTGCGGCGCATGCAATGCGACTACCTTGATCACTACCTCTTACACTGGCAAGGCAGTCATTCCTTTGAGAGCACGATCGAAGGATTTTTAACGCTGCAAGAACGCGGACTGATCCGTCATTTTGGTGTGAGTAACTTCAATCTAGAAGCGCTACAGTCCTGGCGTACAGCAGAAGAGCATGTAGGGTCTGCGTCTCGTTGTCAGAGCAATCAGGTGTATTACGCCCTCAATGAGCGCGGCATTGAGTTTGATTTACTGCCTGCCATGAATACACTGAATATCGCGCTTATGGCGTACTCACCACTTGGCACAGGCAATCTCGCAGAGCACGCCGGCCTATTGCTGCTGGCTGCTGAGCACGGCCTTTCTGCTGCCCAGCTGGCACTGGCGTGGATTTTGCGCCATCCCCATGCCATTGCAATCCCCAAATCAACCCGCTTCTCCCGCATTGAAGAAAACTGGCAGGCGAGTCAAATCCAATTGAGTGCCGCAACCTTGACTCAATTGGACGCCCTCTTTCCATCGCCGACGCGCGCCAGCAGATTAGCCATCATTTAAATCTGTATAAACATGATTGCAATTGAAACCCAGTCTTGGTTGGTAGCGCGCGATGCGGCATACGCCATTCGCCATGCTGTTTTTATAGAAGAGCAAGGCATTCCTGCCGAATTGGAAATCGATGCCTACGACCCGATTGCTGAGCATGCTCTGGCCTTCGTAGATGGTCAGTGCGTTGCTACCGCACGAATCTATTTAGATGAGCAGGATCCCAGCAAAGCCAAGATTGGGCGCATGGCGGTGCTCAAGGACTTTCGCGGCCAAGGCATCGGAACAGCCTTGTTGGGTGAAGCGATCCGCGTCGGCATGATGCAAGGCGCAAGCGTATTTGAGCTCCATGCACAGCAAAGTGCGGCCCCTTTCTACGCCAAACTGCAATTTAAGCCGGATGGCGCAATCTTTGACGAAGTGGGCATTCCCCACCAGTGCATGCGGCTGGTTCTGGGCGCTCCAGCGCCCTAATACCCCAAGGGGATTATGATGGTCTGTTTTCTGCAGTCAATCAAGGCAAGCAGCAGATTAATCTAGGGATCTTTTCATGGCATTACGCGCAACCATTCATAAAGCAGAGCTCCACATCTCCGATGGCGATCGCTACTACTATGCCAGTCATCCCTTAACGATTGCAAAGCATCCGTCTGAGACCGATGAGCGCATGATGATTCGCCTCATTGCCTTTGCTCTCAACGCACAAGAGCATTTGGTTTTTACTAAAGGGTTAAGTGATACCGACGAGCCTGATATTTGGGTAAAAGACCTGACGGGCGCTATCAATCTGTGGATTGATATTGGCCAACCCGACGAGCGACGCATCCTGAAAGCTTGCGGTCGCTCCGATCAAGTAGCGGTCTATTGCTACGCCGGCAATACCAGTAAATTATGGTGGGATGGCATCAAAAATAAGTTGGAGCGCGCGCGTAACCTGAGTATTGTCGCGATACCCGAAGAGCAGTCGAAGGCCTTAATTGCGCTAGTGGAACGCAGCATGATTATTC
>JBEBBK010000189.1:0-3174 GCA_041158405.1 Pseudomonadota bacterium | reverse complement strand
AATCGATCCGTAATGTAGCGGTGCGATAACTCGGCAGCCGCCACAATCGCTGGGTCGGTAATCTCAATGCCATGGTGGAGCTCATAGCGCTCCTGTAAGCCACGCAAGATCGCGATGGTCGCCTCAACACTAGGCTCGTCAACCATCACCTTCTGAAAGCGGCGCTCTAAAGCGGCATCTTTTTCAATGTACTTGCGGTATTCCTCTAAGGTGGTCGCGCCAATGCAATGCAACTCACCACGCGCCAAGGCAGGCTTGAGCATATTGCCCGCATCCATTGCGCCTTCCCCCTTACCGGCACCAACCATCGTATGAATCTCGTCGATAAAGACAATCGTTTGGCCTTCGTCTTTGGCGACATCGCTCAAGACCGATTTCAGGCGCTCCTCAAATTCACCGCGGTATTTTGCACCGGCTAATAACAAAGCCATGTCCAATACCAGTACGCGCTTATTCTTGAGGGTCTCTGGCACTTCGCCATTAACAATGCGCTGAGCTAAACCTTCGACAATCGCTGTCTTGCCGACGCCAGGCTCACCAATCAACACGGGGTTGTTTTTGCCACGGCGCTGCAATATCTGAATGGTGCGACGAATTTCATCATCACGCCCAATCACTGGATCGAGCTTACCCATTCGGGCACGCTCGGTTAAATCGAGGGTGTACTTTTTCAGCGCTTCACGCTGCCCTTCTGCATCGGCACTATTGACCGACTCACCGCCGCGTACCAAATCAATCGCTGCCTCGAGCGCTTTACGGGTGAGGCCACATTCCCTCGCCAGCTTACCCAGCTCGCCTTTGTCGTCGGCGACGACCAGCAAAAACAGCTCGCCCGCAATAAATTGATCGCCGCGCTTATTGGCCTCTTTTTCAGTCAAATTCAGCCAATTCGCGAGATCTCGCCCAACCTGAACTTCGCCGCTACCCTGTACCTCTGGCAGCGCTGCAATCATCTTCTCCGCGCCCTTTTCGAGGCTCGCTACATTGACTCCAGCACGCGTCAATAGACTACGTACGCCGCTGTCTTGTTGTTTGAGCATCGCCAGCAATAAATGGGCTGGCTCAATGTACTGGTTGTCTTTGCCTACGGCTAAGCTTTGCGCATCGCTCAATGCCTCTTGGAATTTAGTCGTTAATTTATCGATTCTCATATTGCATCCTATTGAATGGGATTGAGCCAATCGGAATGGCATTTTGCATTCGATACGGCTTCTATCATTAGAATATTAGGGCAATATCCTGAATTTCAAGCGTTATTGAATGGATAAATCCGACTTGACCTGGCTTGTTTACCTATTAGAGTGTGCTGATGGCAGTTTGTATGCCGGCATTACCAATCGGCTTGAACACCGCTTGAACGCCCACAATGCTGGTACGGGGGCACGCTATACCCGCTCTAGACTGCCTGTAGCCCTGTTAGCCACCCAGGATCACCCAGACCGATCGGAGGCATCTAAGGCCGAAATGAAATTAAAACGCCTACCCCGAGCTAAGAAGCGGGCTTTTTTTGATTCCAGCGCGTAGCAGCTGCATCATCGGTCGTGCGTGCATCGACCCAACGCCCACCCTCAGGCGTGTCTTCTTTCTTCCAAAATGGCGCTGCGGTTTTTAGGTAGTCCATGATGAACTCGCAGGCCAAAAAGGATTCGCCGCGGTGCGCACTCGTCACTGCTACCAACACAATTTGGTCTGCTGGCATTAAGGGTCCAATTCGGTGAATAACGAGCGCATCCCGAATATCCCAGCGTGCTTTTGCTTGATTGACAATGTCTTCGAGTGCTTTTTCTGTCATGCCCGGATAGTGCTCCAGGGTCATCGCATTGACCGTACTACCCTCGTTCATATCCCGCACGGTACCTACAAATGAGGTAATTGCACCGACCTGCAGATCGCCTTTGCGCAAGCTTGCAATCTCAGTAGTGAGATCAAAATCCGCCTGCTGAATACGAATCGCCATCTTAGCCGCCCGTAACCGGTGGGAAAAAAGCCACTTCGGCACCATCCACCAATTCCGTCGAAGAATTAACCATCTGGTGATTTAGGGCGCAGCGTAACACCTTGCCCTCACCCAAGACCTCGTCCCAGATGATTCCACGTAGTCGAAGGTGCGCACGCAAATCATCAACCGTACGAATTTCCACAGGCAGTTCAATTGACTCCTGATCCAGCCCAAGGGTTTCGCGGATGGAGGCGAAGTAGCGCAGTTGCAGTTTCATAGCTAAATCGTAATCCGATTAGCTCAGCAATGCTGAAAATGGGATGTAAGGCACTAGATCGCCTTTAGCAATTGCCTGCCCCGGGGCGCAATCCACTAGGCCATCTCCCCACGCCGCACTGGTTAGCACCCCTGAGCTTTGATTGGGGTACAAATCAAGTCCGCCTTGACTATTGATTTTCACGCGCAAGAATTCATTGCGGCGATCGGCTTTAGGCCATTCAAAATCAGCCCGCATGGGGTAGGCTGGAGTGGCGCTATCCAGCCTACCCTGCAATCGCAGGATGAAGGGGCGCACAAATAAGAGAAAGGTAACAAAGCTCGATACGGGGTTACCTGGCAAACCAATAAACCAAGTAGACCCTCCTGGATTGGATTCTCGGCGCACCGATCCAAATGCGAGGGGCTTGCCGGGCTTAATGGCAATCTGCCATAGATTGAGTTCACCTTCCGCGGTCACGGCCGGCTTAATGTGGTCTTCTTCGCCAACCGAGACTCCGCCAGAGGTAATGATCAGATCATGATTCTGGCTAGCTTGGCGCAAGGCAGCGCGCGTCGCGTCGAGTCGATCTGGCACGATGCCCAAATCAGTCGCATCGCAACCCAAGGCTTTAATGCAGGCCAGCAAGGTATCGCGATTCGAGTTGTAGATACCGCCCGGCTTCAATGGCTCACCTGGAAGCGATAGCTCGTCCCCAGTAAAAAAAGCAGCGACGCGTACCCGGCGCTTCACGGATAAGTGGGTTAAACCTGCCGAGGCTGCAACACCAAGCTCTTGCGGGCGCAATACACAACCTGCCCTTAAGGCGACTTTGCCTGCGGTTAAATCTTCGCCACGCTTGCGTATCCATTGACCCACGATTGGGGATGTCGTAATCGAAACGGCATCGGGACTAGCGGGATCGATGGTGCAATCTTCCTGCATCACCACTGCATCAGCACCCTGGGGGATGGGCGCT
>JBEBBK010000188.1:0-3195 GCA_041158405.1 Pseudomonadota bacterium | reverse complement strand
TTCCGGCAGTCGTGCTCGGCAGAACCGATAGTATTGCCTGGAGCTTCACCAATACCAGTCCCGATGTACAAGATCTCTTCATAGAGGAACTCGATCCCGCTAATCCCGGCCAATACCGCACCCCCGATGGCATGGCTGCGTTTTTAGTCCGCGAAGAAGTGATTGAAATTAAAAATAAACCAGCACATCGTTTTATTGTTAAGCAGAGTCGCCATGGGCCGATCATTTCAGAAACCTACGACCGGGCTAAAAATTTAATTAATACCGACCGCTTTGCTTTGGCCCTGCGCTGGACTGCACTCGATCTCGATAATCAATCGGTAATCGGCTTACTCGATATGAATCGCGCTACAAATTTAGAGGCCTTCAAAAAGGCCTTACGAAAAAACTATGCCCCCATGCAAAACGTGGTGATAGCCGATACCGCGGGTAATATTGCCTTTCAGGCAGCAGGCGTTGCTCCGAAGCGCATCCTCCATCAAGGCCTCTATGGGGTTGCCCCAGCCCCTGGCTGGGATAAGCAATATGACTGGCAAGGCTACATTCCATTCGATCAGCTACCTGCTCTCGATAATCCCGATCAAGGCTGGCTTGCGACCGCCAATCAACAGATCTTGGCCGCTAATAATCCCAACCCGCTTACAGGCGATTGGGAGCTGCCATTTCGGTATGAGCGCATTGTAGCCCTACTGGAAGCAAAGCCGCAGCATGACTTTGCATCGATGCGAGCCATGCAAGGCGATACACTCTCCTTGGCAGCAACGCCACTACTTCCGCTCTTTAAGGCAACGCAGTCTACCCATTCGAATGCAGCAGCGGCTCAAGCGATCATTGCCAGCTTTGATGGGGATATGCGCATCGATAGCAGTGGTGCCCTCCTCTTTAATGCGTGGGTAGATCAACTCACACGCCATTTATTTTCACGCTTAGGGGATTATTTTTCGTTTGAATATGGCAAGCGCCATTTTAGAAACGCTTTACTGGAGCAGCTGTCCAACCCCAATAGTCTCTGGTGTGACTCACCAAAAACGGAAGGCGTAGAGAACTGCGCGCAGGCCTCAGAACAGGCAATGGATCGCGCGCTGGAATACCTCAGCACGCAATACGGCGGCGATCCGGCCAATTGGAAATGGGGGAATGCACACGTTGCCGTATCTGAACACCGCCCCTTTAGTCGGGTGCCGTTTTTAAATCGAGTATTCAACATCACGGCACCGTTTCCGGGAGATGGATTTACGATCAATGTCGGCAGGCCAGAGCTTGGCAAAAACAAAAACCCCTTTGAGGCCAAACAAGCAGCAAGCCTGCGAACCGTCTTTGATTTGGCCGACTTAGAGCAATCGACTTTCATCTATCAAACGGGGCAATCCGGCTGGGTTCAAAGCAAGCTCTATCGCAACCTCAATCCCCTCTGGGCAGATAATCAAGCACTACCCCTGCAGATGAAACCCGCCACGATTCAGCGCAAACTCGAGCTCAGACCAAAGTAGTCCTATTGGGGTTTAAAATAGAGTTACACATTTATTTAGGGTTTTACGATGAAAAGATGGATGGCGATCGCGGTCTGCATGACCGTCCTACCAATTTCAAGCGCCTTCGCTGCTTGGCAAGAGATTGGCTCAAACGAACAATCGACAGTCTCCCTTGATATCAGTACCCTCAAACGGGATGGTGACAAAGCACAAATGATGTCCATGCTCGACTTTACAAAGCCTGGCATCGACCCTAAAACGAAAGATCCGATTCGTTCCATCATTGGCCTAAATGAATACCTCTGCGAAAAAGCCCAATACCGTCCAATTGAATACAAAGTCTTTTCTGGTAATAAAGGAGAAGGCAAGGTCGTTGCGGATGTTAAATCGCCTGATAGCCAGTTTGAAGCGATCACCAGCGGCTCCTGGGCTGCGGGAGTCTATAGCATTGCCTGCCGAGCCAAGTAAGCAACGTTTATTGCCTCAGTACTGCCGCTGCATTGCTTGGCATAGCCTGGCCTACACTCTCATTATTGGCTTTAGTACTTACTTTTTGTCTGGCTGTGCCCTACCCTTAGCAGCCATCGGAAGTGCAGGAACTGGGGCGGCCAGCGCCGTAGGGGGTACGGTGGCTACAGCAGCGGTAGCCAATCCGAGTACAGCGATTAGCGTCGCTTCAACGGTTACGACTGGTAAATCTCCGCTAGAGCATGCCGCCTCAGAGGCAACCAAAAAAGAGTGTAATTTTTTAAATCTATTGGGACCTAAACCCGTTTGCCAGGAGATTGTGCTTCCAAAGATCATGGATCATAGTCAAGAAGTGATTGGTATAGCCGATCGACCAACGCCACCAGCGATCCCTGCGCCCAGTAGATAAAACTGTGACCAGAGCGTTTTCTTTTTAATTTTTAGTCTTTATAAATATTTCTACCATGCCAGAACAAAACATTAACCTAACGCTAACGTGTCAAAATCGCCCCGGCATTGTTGCTGCCGTTGCCAGCTATATTTTTGAGGCGGGCGGGGATATTCAAGAGGCACAGCAGTTCGACGATAAAGATTCAGGGCGCTTCTTTATGCGCGTGAGCTTCAGTTGCGATGAGAGCGTCGATTTAGAGGGGCTACGCTTTGGTTTTAAACCAATCGTCGAGCGCTTTCAGTTATCTTGGGAGCTGCGTTCCACTGCCAAACTCAAACGCGTATTAATCATGGCGTCTAAGCTTGATCACTGCTTGGTTGACCTGCTCTACCGTTGGCGCATTGGCGAATTGCCCATGATCATTGCAGGCATTGTGTCAAATCACCCCCGCTCGGTTTATGCCAGCATTGATTTTGCTGATATTCCGTTTCACTACCTGCCGGTCACACCTGAAACAAAAAACGTGCAAGAAGCAAAGTTACTGAGCATCGTTGACGATGCGCAGGTGGATATGGTGATCTTGGCGCGCTACATGCAAATTCTGTCCGATGACTTATCGGCCAAGCTATCGGGTCGCTGCATTAATGTGCACCATTCCTTTTTGCCCAGCTTTAAGGGTGCCAAGCCCTATCATCAGGCCCATGCACGGGGTATCAAGTTGATTGGGGCAACATCCCATTTTGTGACCAGCGATTTGGATGAGGGCCCCATCATTGAGCAAGACGTCACCCGCATCAGTCACAGCGATAGCGCAGAAGATTTGGTGCGCAAAGGCCGCGATCTGGAGCGTCAAGTACTGTCGCG
>JBEBBK010000187.1:0-3240 GCA_041158405.1 Pseudomonadota bacterium | reverse complement strand
TAGGCGCCTGACCAAATCCAACCGCCGTAAACAAGTCCCACATTTCGCTGGCGGGCATATTCATTGCCAGCTTTGAGGTGCCAATATTGCTCGATTTTTGAATGACCTCTGCCACCGTCAATGATGGATAAGTGTGTGTGTCGGTAATTGGTTTTGGACCAACCAAATACTTGGCGCCGATCGCCATTACCGTATTGGGATTCACCTGCCCCTTTTCCATGGCCAGTGCAACTGTGAATGGCTTAATGGTTGAGCCCGGCTCAAACGTATCGGTCATCACACGATTACGTAGCTGTTCGCCACTTAATATTTTGCGATCATTTGGGTTATAGCTTGGCCAATTCGCAAGCGCTAGAATTTCACCCGTCTGCACATTAATGACAACGGCTCCAGCTGCTTTGGCACGATGTTTTTCAACTGCATCTTTTAATGCGTTGTAAGCAATGTATTGAATCTTGCTGTCCACCGAGAGTTTCAGATCCTTCCCGTTTTGCGGTAACTGCAGAACACCCATATCCTCGACGATGCGCCCGAGGCGATCGACCACTACACGTCGCTTACCCGTACTCGCAGCCAAATCGTTTTCGCGGGATAACTCCATCCCCTCTTGCCCACGATCCTCTATATTGGTAAAGCCAACAACGTGAGCCATTGCCTCGCCTTCGGGGTAAAACCGACGGAACTCATTGTTTAAGCCAATGCCCGGAATTTCTAACTTGCGGATTTTTTGCGCTATAGCTGGATCAACTTGGCGTTTTAAGAAAACTTGATTACGCTCGTCCTTTAACTTTTTTCTAACATCGGCTTCACGCATGTCGAGCAAGGCTGCAAGCTGCTTAATTTTTTCATCGGATAGATCCTTGGGTATCGTATCGTTATAGGCAATCACTGCTTTTGCCTCAAGGCTAGTTGCAATAACCTGGCCATTGCGGTCCAGTATTTTTCCGCGGCTAGCAGACATCTCCAGTTCACGCTGAGTTCCCTTAACTGCCTTTGCTTCATAAAAAGCATTACCAGGGCCCTGAATCCACAACGCGCGCACTACCAATGCGGTAAATGCAACGAACAACATGAATAGCATTAAACGCGACCGCCACATGGGCAAACGCAAAACTAAATTGGGTGTGGTTGAGAATCCGACTCGCTTCACCGCTCTTCTCGCAGGTAAATGGTTCGATTGGGCGCGATGGGACTCATATTGAGTTGATTACGAGCCGCATCTCGAATCCGTGCCGATTTCGATAAATTACGTTGCTCGTATTCAAGTCGAAGCCATTCTTGATTGAGTTTCCGCTCTTCTATTTGCGCTCGCTCAATTGCAGTAACTAATTTGCGACCACGCTGCTGTGCTGATACGAGCGAAAGCGCGCAGATCAATAGCAAGGCCAGTAAGGTCAGGGTAGCGCGATTCATTGGCTCACCTGTCGTCGATAGATCAAGCCCTCTTCCGCGCTGCGTTTTTGCGCTACACGCATTACTGCCGAACGTGCACGTGGGTTATCGCTTACCTCGCTACTACTTGGTTTGACTCTAGAGATCAGCTCCAATTCTCCCTGCGGTAAATCTTTTGCACGTATCGGTAAACCGCGCGGCACTTCTACCGCTGAATGCATTTGCATAAATTGCTTTACGATGCGGTCCTCTAGGGAGTGAAAGCTGATGACAACTAATCGACCGCCTGGCTTGAGTAAATTGAGGGCTGCTTGAAGCCCGATGGCCAAATCATCTAATTCTTTATTGATGAATATGCGCAGCGCTTGAAATGTACGCGTTGCTGGATCTTGTCCTGGCTCGCGTTTTTTAATAACACCGGCAACCAAGTTCGCTAAATCCATAGTGGTTACTAAGGGCTGATTCAATTCGCGGCGCTCAAGGATTGCTTTCGCAATCGGAAGGGCAAAGCGCTCTTCGCCATAGGTTTTAATCACGTGCGCAATATCATCCAAGCTTGCTTGATTCAGCCACTGTGCCGCAGTCAATCCAGTAGTGGTATTCATGCGCATATCAAGCGGCCCATCGCGACGAAATGAAAATCCCCGCTCGGGCTCGTCGACCTGAGGCGAGCTGATACCCAAATCGAGCAGCACCCCGGCTACTGATGCAGGCTCGGCATACTGGGCCATGCTGGCGAAGCTGCTGTGAATAATCTGAAAACGCGAATCCGTTATTTGTTTTGCCTCTGCAATCGCTTGCACATCCTTGTCGAATGCAATCAACTGCGCATTCGATTGAATCGCCCCTAAGAGTGCTCGCGTATGACCGCCGCGCCCAAAGGTGCCGTCGATCAAAATGGATTGTTCGGGCGATTCTATTTGCAATAACGGGCTTTCCAGCAGTGCAGTTACCGCCTCGGCCAGTAAGACTGGGCGATGAGTTTGATTCATGCGGCCCTGTCATTAAAAAGTAAATTGTTTGAGGGCGTCCGGCACACCTTGCATCATTGCGGCCTGCTCTTTTGTTGCGTACGTTGCTGCATCCCACAACTCAAGGTGACTGCCCATACCAAGCAGAATGACTTCACGCTGAATACCTGCAGCGGATCGCAGTTCAGGACTTACTAAAATTCGTCCCGCACTATCCAAATCCAGTTCGGTTGCGTTGCCTAGAAAAATTCGACGCCACCAATGGGCATCCATTGGCAATTGCGCAACGCGCGCTCGAAATGCTTCCCACTCGGGCCGGGGGAAGAGCAATAAACAACCATCTGGGTGCTTTGTCAGCGTCACTCTGCCCTCACCCTGCACGAGCAAGGCGTCACGATGCTTTGCCGGCACAGACATGCGGCCTTTTGCATCTAAATTGAGAGCTGACGCACCTTGAAACACCATTTACCCCACTTTTTCACACTTCTTCCCACTTTAGAGGAAGGGATTGTGAGGGTCAAGTGTTTTAATGGTTTTTTTTGGATTTTCTCTAGTGTTTACAGTCACTTAGCGATGACTATTAAGATAGGTATTATAAAAATAGTCACCCGAAACAATGGCTTGCAAAATATACTTAAGAACGTATCTTAGATATATAGCTTAATTATCTAAATTAATACTGTTTATTTATACAGTATTAATCAACTTGGGGCAAATAATGCCCTCATTTTTGTTGGGTTTTGGTCAAAAAACCCGGTTCATACCTTATAAGCCGCTGTAGTCATAACTTTGGAAATGGCTTCCATGGCATTTTTGATGGGCTGTGGCAAAGGCTTGCCTCCCGCATCCCATGCCGATTGACCATGGTCGATTTCAT
>JBEBBK010000186.1:0-3266 GCA_041158405.1 Pseudomonadota bacterium | reverse complement strand
ATGAAGTACAGCACCACAAACATCAAAAGGATGGGTAAGAAACCCATCAGTCCGCCGCTGTCCGCACCTGTGCCAGTTTGAGCAAATGCATTACTAATCCACATATTCAAAGCCTCCATATAGAACCCTAATTAAATAAGCCAGAAAGATCGGCTAAGGTGCAATTCTAAACCGCTTGGGGGATTTGAAGTCTAATCCTGGCCTGGCTCGACGCCACGTTGCCGATCGGCATAAAACTGCTCACGGTAGGCGCTAAACCGATCTTTCGCCAGGGCTTCCCGGATTTCAGTCATTAGCCCTAAGTAGTAGGACAAATTGTGGATGGTATTGAGCTGCGCCCCCAGAATTTCATTGGCTTTTTGCAGGTGGTTGAGATAGGACCGGGTAAAGCACTGGCAGGTATAGCAGGTGCAAGTCGGATCTACTGGGCGGTCATCGTCCTTATAGCCGCTGTTGCGGAGCTTCAAATCACCAAAGCGGGTAAATAACCAGCCATTACGGGCATTTCGGGTGGGCATGACGCAATCAAACATGTCGATACCATTACTAACTCCGAGCATCAGGTCTTCGGGGGTGCCAACACCCATTAAATAATGAGGGGCTTTTTCTGGAAGTTTGGGGGCGGTAAAGGCCAAAATCCGCTCAAACTCGGGCTTGGGCTCCCCTACCGAAAGGCCCCCAATTGCAATGCCATCAAATCCCTGCCCACTGACATCGGCTAAGGATGCTTCACGCAAGGACTCAAACATACCGCCTTGCACAATGCCAAAGAGCCCATTGCCGGTTTCGAGCTCCCGAAAGCGCTTGAGTGAACGGGCGCCCCAGCGCAGGGAAAGTTCTAATGATTGCCGCGCTGCTTTTTCGGTGGTCGCCTGGCCATGAGTCTCATAGGGAGTGCATTCATCGAATTGCATGGCAATGTCACTATTGAGCACCGCCTGAATCTCCATCGAGACTTCCGGAGACATAAATAATTTATCGCCGTTAATGGGTGAAGCAAAGGTCACACCCTCTTCTGAAATTTTTCGCAGTGCGCCTAGGCTAAATACCTGAAAGCCTCCTGAGTCCGTCAAGATGGGTTTATCCCACGCCATAAAGCGATGCAGTCCGCCGTGTTTTGCAATGACATCGAGTCCAGGGCGTAACCACAAATGAAAGGTGTTGCCCAAAATAATTTGCGCTTTTGCTTCTTCAAGGTCGCGCGGGGTCATGGCCTTCACGGTGCCGTAGGTGCCCACCGGCATAAAGATGGGTGTTTGTACGCTGCCGTGGGGTAGATCAAGCCTGCCGAGTCGCGCTAAGCTTTGCGAATCGCGCTTGATTAACTCAAATTGAATGGGTGAAGTCATTGGGCTAGTTTAAGTGGATCGATTCAGGAACATGGCATCACCATAACTGAAAAAGCGGTAGCGCTCTGCAATCGCATGCCGATAGGCTTCCCGAATGGTGTCCATGCCGGCAAAGGCGCTGACTAACATGAGTAAAGTAGACTTAGGCAAGTGAAAGTTCGTTACCAAGGCATCCACTATTTTGAATTCAAAACCAGGGGTAATAAATAAATTGGTATCCCCAGTGAGATCTTGATTCAGGGCATAGCTCTCGAGCGTGCGCAAGCTGGTAGTGCCAACGGCAATCACGCGCCCACCCCTTTGTTTGGTTTGGGCAATAGCTTCGATGGTTTTTGCGGGGATGCTGTACCACTCGTGATGCATTTTATGTTGGCTTAAATCTTCGGAGTGAACTGGTGTGAAGGTCCCTGCGCCAACGTGCAAAGTGATGGTCGCTCGTTCCACCCCGTTGTTAGCCAGCTGCCCCAAAACCAGATCATCAAAGTGCAGGCCTGCTGTAGGCGCTGCTACTGCACCCGGATTGCTTGCTAAAACAGTTTGGTAGCGCTCGGCATCGTCGCGATCTGCTTGGTGCTCAATGTAATGCGGCAGGGGCAGTTCACCAAAGCGATCGAGTAATTCCAATACGTTTTGCTGAAAAGCAATTTCATAAAAGCGGTCCATACGCTGCAGGATATCGACATCAATCTGTTCACCAAGCTTATTCTGAATGTGGATTCGGCTGCCGACCTTGGGTGTCTTCGATGCCCGAATTTGAACCCAGGCTCGGTTTTCACCAGTGATACGCTCTATTAAGAGCTCAACTTGCCCCCCGGTTTCTTTCTGTCCATATAGCCTTGCCGGGATTACCTTCGTATCATTAAAGATGAATAAATCGCCAGGCCTAGCAATTTGGCTGATATCGACAAATGCGCGGTCGTGTATGCCGTTGCTAGCCACCTCCAACAAGCGGCTGTCAGAGCGATTGGCAAGGGGATGCTGAGCAATTAGCTCGGGCGGAAGGTCGTAATTGAAGTCGGAGAGTTGCATAGCGTTACCATCGAAGTTGGAATTCTAACCATGACGAAACCCCGACCACCAAATGCACTCGAAAAAATGGGCTTAAGTAGCCCCATTGCACTCGCATTGCATCTTCCAAGCCGCTACGAGGACGAGACTGCGCTGTACAGCATCGAAGACGCATTAATTAAAGGGTCATTTAGCGCAGTTCAGACCCAAGGGAAAGTGATGCGCAGTCAGGTGTTGTTTCGGCCACGACGCCAGTTGGTAGTCACTATTGAAGATGACAGCGCTCTGCTGCAGTTGCGCTTTCTCAATTTTTACCCAAGTCAGCAAAAGCAAATGGCTGTGGGTGCTCATCTTCGCGTTCGTGGTGAGGTACGCGATGGGTATTCGGGCCCCGAGATGGTTCATCCTAGCGTCAAAGCAGTTGCGCCCGATGCGCCGTTACCAGCAAGTCTGACTCCGGTTTACCCCGCCAGTGAGGGCGTGACTCAAACAGCCATTCGGAAGGCAGTGCAGCAGGCCTTGCGATCAACTGACATTAAGCAATTTCTAGCCGAGCTGATTCCCGCAACTGTGACTGCTGATCTCTTACCGCGGGGCGAGTGGATGCCTTTGCATGATGCCATTCACTACCTGCACAACCCACCGGCAGATGCCGATACTGCCGCGCTAATGGAGCGAACCCATCCAGCATGGCGACGCGTGCAGTTTGAAGAATTATTGGCGCAGCAGCTATCGCTAAAGCAAGCCCATGCACTGCGCCGTCAGCGCAATGCTCCTAGGCTACATGCTGATCCATCAACTCAAAGCAGCCAATCGATTGAGCAAGGGCTTTTGGCCGCGCTGCCGTTCGAGCTAACCGGGGCGCAAAAGCGGGTGTGGGCACAAATTGAGTCAGACCTCGGCCGGGCA
>JBEBBK010000185.1:0-3278 GCA_041158405.1 Pseudomonadota bacterium | reverse complement strand
TCTGAATTCCGGTGGTGTACCGATTTATGAGCCGGGCCTCAAAGAAATGATTGAGCGTAACCGCGCTGCAGGGCGTTTACAGTTTTCTACCGATATTGCAGCATCCGTAGCGCATGGCGACATTCAGTTTATTGCAGTGGGCACGCCGCCCGATGAGGATGGCTCAGCTGACTTGCAGTATGTGGTTGCTGCGGCTCGCAATATTGGGCGTCATATGACTACGCCAAAGGTAGTCGTTGATAAATCAACGGTACCCGTAGGCACAGCAGAAAAAGTGACGGCGGCCATTACAGAGGAATTGGCTAAGCGCAGCCTCGCAGCCGAGCTTTGCTCGGTAGTCTCGAACCCGGAGTTTTTGAAAGAGGGTGCTGCAGTGGAGGATTTCATGCGGCCTGACCGGATTGTGATTGGCACGGATAGCAATCCGTCTGGATTACGCGCCAAAGAGCAGATGCGTAAATTGTATGCGCCGTTTAATCGCCATCATGAGCGCACCTATTACATGGACGTCAAGAGTGCTGAGCTCACAAAATATGCCGCAAACGCGATGCTAGCTACTCGGATTTCATTTATGAACGAGTTAGCGAATCTTGCGGATGTAGTCGGTGCCGATATTGAGTCAGTAAGGCAAGGCATTGGCTCTGATTCTCGGATTGGTTATGGGTTTTTGTATTCGGGCACCGGCTATGGTGGATCATGCTTTCCGAAGGATGTATCGGCACTCAGTAAAACGGCTCTCGAGCATGGGCGCGACTTAAAAATACTACAAGCAGTTGAGGCCGTAAACGAAGCGCAAAAAACCATCTTGGTTGAAAAGATCGAGAAGCGCTTTGGTACAGACCTATCTAAAATGAAGTTTGCTATTTGGGGCTTGGCATTTAAGCCGAATACCGACGATATGCGCGAAGCCCCGAGCCGCGTGATCATTACAGAGTTAGTAAAGCGTGGCGCTACTGTAGTGGCCTATGATCCCGTATCAATGCCAGAGGCAGTACATTGTTTTGATGTCGATTTTGCAAATAACCAGGAGGGACGCAAGCGCGTCTTGATGGTCGATCAGCCCATGGACGCCTTGGAAGGCTGTGATGCTCTGGTCATCGTGACTGAGTGGAAGGCCTTCCGCAGCCCTGATTTTGATTTACTCAAGCAAAAACTCAAATCCCCCATCATTTTTGACGGCCGAAACCTCTACGAACCCCAAGCTATGCAAGAATTAGGTTTTGAATACCAAGGCATTGGCCGTCACAACTGAGCACCACTATGACCGTAGAAAAAGCGAACCGTGAGCAATTTGCAAAAACCAAGCTATTGGTAGTTGGTGACGTGATGCTCGATCGCTATTGGTTTGGCGATTCGGATCGGATTTCACCGGAGGCGCCGGTGCCAGTGGTACAAGTGTCCAAAGTCGATGAACGCTTGGGTGGTGCTGCTAACGTGGCGCGCAACGTTGCTGCACTCGGAGCCAATACAACCATCCTTGGAGTTGTGGGCGAGGATGAGGCAGGCAATCGCATTGGTGAGTTGCTCAAGCAGAGCGGTGTCAATAGTCAATTAGAAGTGGATCCCAAAGTTCCAACCACAGTGAAGTTGCGGGTGATTGCGCGCCAACAGCAATTGATCCGTTTGGATTTTGAAGAGAATCCCAGTCAAACTGCATTGGAGCAAAAGTTGGCGCGTTTTGAAAAGGCCTTGGGCACCGCCGATGTGCTTGTGCTGTCGGATTACGGCAAGGGAGCATTGAGTCAGGTTGCCACCATGATTGAGTGCGCACGGGCGCAGAATAAAGTCATCTTGGTTGACCCTAAAGGCGAAGACTACGAAAAATACCGTGGCGCGACCCTTATCACCCCCAATCGTAGTGAGTTGCGTCAAGTGGTGGGCCGATGGGCGGACGAGGACGATCTGACGCAGCGCGCGCAAGAGCTCAGGCGCTCACTTGGTATTCGGGCTTTACTGCTCACCCGCTCTGAAGAGGGAATGAGTTTGTTCACAGATCAGGGTGTTTCTCATGTGAGCGCACAGGCGCGTGAGGTATTTGATGTTTCTGGCGCGGGTGATACCGTGATTGCGACTTTAGCGGTTGCTCTTGCGGCCCAGTGGCCGCTCGACCGAGCCATGGCATTAGCCAATCGTGCCGGTGGCATTGTGGTGGGCAAGCTAGGCACCGCGACCGTAACTTCGGAGGAATTGCAGTGACGATTATTGTGACGGGCGCTGCTGGATTTATCGGCGCTAATTTAGTGCAGGCCCTCAATGCGAGAGGTGAAAAAAACATCATCGCAGTTGATGATTTACGGCCAGCGGATAAATACCGTAACCTGGCTGACCTCGACATTATTGACTACTTGGATAAGGATGAGTTCCTTGAGGCCTTCGCTAGCGGACGGCTAGGCAAAGTCAAGGCGGTTTTTCATGAGGGGGCATGCTCCGATACGATGGAAACCGATGGCATTTTTATGATGGCGAACAACTACCGCTACTCCATGGATTTACTGGATATTTGTACTGAAGAGAGCGTTCCATTGTTGTATGCATCCTCAGCAGCCACCTATGGCGGATCCGACACCTTTGTCGAAAGTCGAGACCATGAAAAGCCGCTGAACATCTACGGCTACTCCAAGTTTTTATTTGATCAAGTGATGCGCAAGCGCTTTACTGAAAAAGCAAATACAGCCCAGGTGGTTGGCTTCCGTTATTTTAATGTCTATGGTCCGCGCGAGTCGCACAAGGGCCGGATGGCATCGGTTTCGTTTCACCAATACCATCAGTTTAAAAACCACGGTGTGGTTAAGCTCTTTGGTGAATACGGCGGCTATGCTGCAGGGGAACAGAGCCGTGACTTTGTCTCCGTTGAGGACGTTGTCAAAGTCAATTTGTTTTTTTATGACCACCCCGAAAAGAGCGGCATCTTTAATTTGGGTAGTGGCAAAGCCCAACCCTTTAATGATGTTGCCCATGCGGTCGTAAACTCCATGCGGCGCATTGCAGGGCAAGCCCCAGCTAGCTTAGCTGAGTTGGTTCAGCAAGGTTTGATTGAATACATTCCGTTTCCGGATGCCTTGCGTGGCAAATACCAATGCTTTACGCAAGCAGATCAAACCCAGCTCAGGCAAGCGGGATATGCCGATGTATTCCTCAATGTAGAGCAGGGTGTTGGGCGCTATATTGATTGGCTTTCTGCCAATGCTGATTTTCTGAGTCAGCCGAGCGCTTGAATTGATACGAACGTAATCTAGATTTACACCACCCTAAGTACTTACTGATTTCAGTGTAGTCAC
>JBEBBK010000184.1:0-3327 GCA_041158405.1 Pseudomonadota bacterium | reverse complement strand
TGGCATCTTTTACCAAACCCAGCCAACTTAGTTACCGGTCGATTCCTTTACCAAACGGTCTCCCTTGGGCTGCAAAGGACGCGCATTCATGGGATAGATCCGATCGAAGTTTTTGACCTGCTCTTCAGTGACGTAGATCGGGGTTTTCATGATGTAGCGCAATACATTCTCAGTGCAAGGGGGCGTTGAAAGCGATCCCATATAGGTGAAATAACCCCTATCGGCTGGCAAGATTTCGTTCACATCAATCACGACTGCCGGGGTCTCTACTTTGCCTTTCACCAGCGGGACATGATTCCACAGGGTCTGGATCAGGCCATTTCCCTTCACCTCATCCTTACCCCACCAATATTTGCGAGTGGGGGCCGGGGGTTTTGTAGTCATCAATACGCTTACCTCTAGAAAACTGCCATCGTGGTGCTGATGCACTAAATGCGCCACCATATCGGTGCGATCACCATTGATCGCCTCTTCGCTCGGCTTATGAAAGTGAAACTGCACTAATCGGTACTGACGCCCTTCGGCAATCACATTACTGCCTTCGCCATAGTTCACCAGCACGGTGTAGCCGTTATCTACGATCGATAGCGGAGAGGGTCGATAGAGAAACTCCAACGGGGCCATATCTGCCTTGACCGCCCGATCTACATTGATGTTGATCGGGGATTGGCTTTTACCTTTCGTGCAGGCGAGGTTTTCTTTGCTGAGGCTGCCCCAATTCTCGGGTCCGCCAGGGCCGTCCATATAAGACCACTGAATCACCTCAATAGGCTCTTTTTCAACCGGCTTTACCGGTGCCTTCGCTACCTTCGGCTTAGCTTCAGGTTTGGCTTCAGGCTTTGCCTGAGCCGGAGGATTGCTCGCGGGAAGATCGCCCGTGCGGATCACAATGTCCCCAGAGCCTTTATTGATCTTGTTCAGCAACGCTTTACTGAGATCATCGTCGCTTGGCCCCGAGGCCGCCGCCGCTTTGGGCTTCGCACTAGCCGCAGCTGGCGGATCGTTAGCAAGGGCATTCGTCTCCATCATGCAGGACAGCAATATAGCCAACCAGGGGAGGAGTGATTTGATTTGTGTATTCATGGTGGTATTAACGGCTATTTTAAGAATGCTGTTTATATTGCATTACAAATCAATACGTTGCGTACCCTGCCCCGCTACTTATGGCATCGCCCGCTTTGGGGCGGCTTTTTTTGCTGGGGATCCAGTTGACGAATCCACCGCACCAGCGCCACCACTTCCGGGCAGAACATCAATCATGGGTTTTTTGCTGCGCGAAAACATCCAATCGCACTTCATTAAGCCGGCTGCATCCTGATGGTTCTCCAGCGGGGTGGACTGCTTTAAGGCCACTTCCAGCGCAGCATCCGTTGGGGGCGGAGTCAAGTCATTGCTCGTTGCCCACCTTAGAAAACGCTGATACCAACCGAGCTTAGGTAGCTTTCCAGGATCGGCATAAAAATTGGCGCTACAAATTTGCAAACGACGCTCAATTTCACTAGCAGGTAGGTAATATCCTTCGACCAATAAAGAAGCCACTCTGAGATTGCAGCGGGCCCATGCAGCCATCTCGATTTTGGAGCCAACGGTACTTTTACCATCCGGCTTTTCTACCAACAGAGACTCCACTTCGCACTGCATGCGTTGGCCACGAATCTGTAATTTCTTGCAAACCTCTTGTCCATTTTCAGCGTAGGGATCGCGCACTGTCGTTGGCGGGAAAGGGAACTTGGTCTCGCAATCAGGGGGGGCTACTGGGGCTTGCCCAAGGGAGTTCTGGGTAATCCGTGCTGCCTCTTCCGCGTTCTGTGTTGGAGTTCTGTCGGCCTCAGGCTCTATTACAGAAATAGTCAATTCTTGAGCGAAACCAACAGGACTAATGGCCAATAGGCACAAACCTATTAATAGATTGAATAGGACATTATTTTGCATTGGGGACCTCCACGCCTTGGCGCATCAACTGCAGTGGATTTTCGAGGGAGCGCTCCAGCACAAATTTTAAATCAGGGAGGATCATAAATAGAACCAAGAAGGCCAAGGGAATGCTAACCGCAAAACCTACCGAAAATAAATTCATTTGGGGGCTAGTTCTACTCAAAAAAGCCTGCGTTAAATTAAACATCATATAGACCAAGAGTACCGGCATAGCCAATATTAATCCCAGGCGAAACGAACCGGTTACCAAATCCAAAATTCCTTTGGATGACCACGCGTCAGGCCAAACCCCAACTGGAATTGTTTTAAAGCTTTCCATCAAAATTTCAAGTACGACCAGGTGAACATTCAAGGAAAAGGCCAAGGCAATTACAGTGAGGCCTAAAAATTGACTGACCAAACCTGAATCGAGGGCCGGATCTCGGAATGCGGTGGAAGCAAAGCTAAACCCGGCCTGAAAAGAAAGTATCTCTGCCGCGACATCAATCACCATAAAACCAACGCGGATTACAAAACCCATAAATGCGCCAATGCACAACTCAATCACCGAAGCAAAAAACGTAATGCTGCCAGGATTCGGAATTAATCCCGACGCAACGACCGGCATCATGTACGCCGCAAATGCAAGCGCTACCATTAATCGAAACCGCATGGGAAGCGCCCGAAATGCAAACAGGGGCATGGTTAGGAAAAGCCCGAGCACCCGCATCGAGGCGAACATGAAAATCGCCATGTACTGCTCAATTTGAAGACCGGTAATGGTCAACATAAATTAGCCTACCAAACCCGGTATGCGAGCAAAGAGCTCTTTAATGTAGTCGGTAAATAAAACCAAGGTCACTGGGCCAATCAGCACGACAACGAGGCCAAACACAATCAACTTGGGTATAAATGCCACTGTCGACTCATTGACAGAGGTTGCGGCCTGCAAAATACCTATCACCAAACCCACAATCAACAAGGCCATCAAAATCGGGCCGGCCAAGACTGCGGCCATTCTCAAGGCCTGATAAATCAACTCGATAATGACTCCACTTTCCATGGCAACTAATTAATGTAGCTCTGAACAAGCGAGGTGGCTAAAAGCGCCCAGCCATCCGCCAATGCAAAGACAATTAGCTTTAAGGGCAAGGAGAACATCATCGGTGAGACCATCACCATACCGAGCGAAGTCAAGATACTGGCGACCGCAAAGTCAATTACCAAAAAGGGGAGATAAATAACAAAGCCAATCAAGAAGCCCGTCTTGATTTCTGAAATAGCAAAGGCGGGAATCAATACCGTGAACGGCACATCCTCGCGCGTATCAATATTTTGACCATACATTTTGGCAAACAGGTTAAGGTCATCCCTACGCGTCTGCTTGAGCATAAATTCTTTTAAGGGCTTGGC
>JBEBBK010000183.1:0-3342 GCA_041158405.1 Pseudomonadota bacterium | reverse complement strand
ACCATTGCTCAAATTTTATGGGTATATTACCGTCATCGAAAAATCGATGCTACCCAATGGGCGAGCCTGGTGTTGATTGTCGTTTTAGGTGCATTGACTATCTTCCTGCAAGACAAAACATTTATCCAGCTCAAACCAACTGCGCTTTACTGGTTTTTTGCTGCCGGCCTTTTTATCAGTGCTCAATTTTTTAATAAGAATTGGATTCAGGTGCTGATGGGAAAGCAAGTCACCCTAAAAGAAAATACCGCACGCAATACCTGGAGCCAGCTGAATTTAGCCTGGTCAATCTTCTTTTTCGTGATGGGCGGACTTAATCTGTATGTTGCCTTTCAGTTTTCCGAAGATACCTGGGTTAATTTCAAGCTCTTTGGAACAACTGCCCTTCTCATCGTCTTTGTCATTGCACAAGGATTTTGGCTGAGCAAACACATGGAAGAGGAAACGCCTTCATGAGCAAAAACCAAGAACGCATTGCATTATTTTTGGTCGACCTTAAAGCCGCACTACCAATTGACGAGATTGCAATTGAAGATGAAAGCCACTTGCATGCCGGCCATGCTGGCGCTGCTAGCGGCGGTGGTCACTTTAGGCTGACTCTGGTTTCATCGGCTTTTGATGGTCTTAATCGGGTAGCGCGCCATCGCCTGATCTATGCCGCCCTGAACCGCCATATTCCTACTGAGATACACGCACTGACGATTGAGGCGCATAGCCCTGCCGAGGCCCTTTTACTGAAATAAGTGAAGCGGAATTAAACCCATTACCATTACCTATTCTTATTACCCATCCCCACTATGAAAACACTCTCTCTGTTCGTCCTATCCACTACCTGTGTGGCCTTATTTAGCAGTTCAGCTGCCTTAGCGCAAAATGCTGCGATTGTGAACGGCAAAGCCATACCGAAAGCCCAATTAGATCGCCTAGTACAAAAATCAGGACAACCTGCAAACGATCCCCAGGTCCGTGAAAAGGCGCGGGAAGTATTAATTACTCGCGAGTTAGTGCTTCAGGAGGCTAATAACCGCGGCCTTACACAAAAAGAGGTAGTGAAAGACAAGCTTGAGCAAGCGCGGGTTGGCGTCTTAGTCGCTGCTGTATTTGAAGACTTTGTTGAACGCGAGGGCGTAACCGAAGCCGAGCTCAAAGCAGCCTATGCTTCCATTCAGGCGGACTACACCGGCAAGGAGTATCAGGTAAAACACATCTTGGTGGAAAAAGAGGCGGATGCGAATGCCTTAATTGCCAAGATCAAGGCAGGTGCTAGCTTTGCTGACATGGCGAAACAGAACTCCAAAGACCCTGGCTCTGCACCCAATGGCGGTGAGCTCGGCTGGGTCAGTGATAAGTCATTGGTACCCGAGTTTTCAAAAGCGATGGTTTCCTTAAACAAAGGTCAAATGACCGATAAGCCAGTCAAAAGCCAATTCGGTTGGCACATTATTCGAGTAGACGATGTTCGGGAAGCAAAAGCTCCTCCGATAGATGAAATCAAAGCGGAGCTAAAACAAATCTTGATCGCCGATGAAAACTGGCAAAAAGCCAAGTTCTCTGAAATGATGCAAAAACTGCGTGCTAAGGCAAAGGTTCAATAAGCATGATGCTATTGCACACCATGCTGCGGGTTGGCGACCTGAGTCGCTCAATTGATTTCTACACCCGCATTTTGGGCATGAATTTATTGCGCACTACCGAGCGGCCTGAGCAAAAGTATTCCTTGGCCTTTGTTGGCTTTGGTAAAGGCAATGCCGATGGCCAATCGGAGATTGAGCTCACCTTCAATCATGGCGTCCATCAATATGAGCTAGGTACAGCTTATGGGCACATTGCCTTGGGCGTCCCCGATGCCTATGCCACCTGCGCTGCAATTAAGGCTGCGGGTGGTCAGGTGACCCGCGAGGCTGGCCCGGTTCTGGGCGGCGATACCATCATCGCCTTTGTCACGGACCCAGATGGATACAAGATCGAGCTCATTCAGCGCTGAGCAAGGTGTCACTAACTAGCTCAATCGAACTTCGCGTTCTGGATCGCATTGATGCGATCTCAGCTGAACATTGGGATGGCTTATTAGCAGCAGATTCGACTCCGTTTTTACGCCATGCCTTTCTTGCAGCACTTGAAAAGCATGGCTGCGTTGGCGGCAATACTGGCTGGCAAGTAGCCCACTTAGCCATTTACCCAACGGATGCAGATAAGCCCATTGGGCTGATGCCGCTCTATTTAAAAAGCCATTCCTATGGCGAGTACGTGTTTGACTGGTCATGGGCGGAAGCCTTTTCCCAGCATGGCATGCAGTACTACCCCAAAGCCTTATGCGCGATTCCATTTACGCCAGTGCAAGGATCGCGCATGCTGCTAGATCAAGAGCATGATCCAGAACGAACCCAGCAATGGCTAATACAAGGCCTTAAACAACTCTTAATTCAGAACGGACTTTCTTCAGCCCATGTCTTGTTTGCCGAGCAGAAAACTCAAGATGCCCTTCTAGCACAGGGTTTCATGGCGCGCGACGCCGTGCAGTTTCACTGGAATAACCAATCGTATGTAACGATGGATGCATTCCTAGACCAGCTCACCATGAAGCGCCGCAAAAATATTCGGCGCGAACGCAAACAAGTAATGGATGCAGATGTGAAATTTCGGCATACGCCAGGAACCCTTGCAAGTCCGGCAGATTGGGCATTCTTTTATCAATGCTATGCCAATACCTACCTCGAGCACCATTCATCACCCTACTTGAATGAAGCCTTCTTTCAGGATTGGGGCAAGCAGATGCCGGAATACCTGCACTTAATCATCGCCGAAAAAGACAATCGCCCCATAGCTGCGTCCCTCTTGGTGGTCGATAAAAAAGCTCCCATTCCAACAGCGTATGGGCGTTACTGGGGCTCGATTGAATACATTACCTGCCTGCATTTTGAAACTGCCTACTATCAAGCGATTGAATACTGCATTCGAGAAGGGATACAGATTTTTGAGGGTGGCGCACAAGGACAGCACAAAATGGCACGGGGATTTTTACCGGTAACCGTACAGTCAGCGCACTGGATTAAAGACCCTGAGTTTGCAACTGCCGTCGAGCGCTTCTTAAAAAGGGAGCGGGCCGGGGTCGGGGCTTATGTGGATGAGCTGGCCGAGCATTCTCCGCTCAAATCGACTACAGTACTGGAATGAGCACTTCAAATACCAACTCACCCATTAGTGGCGCCAACTCCTTGTTAATTGGCGATGCCGAATCCGATACCCCTTGTATTGGCATTTGCTCTACTTTGTACGATGAAATCTGCAAAGGCTGTGGCCGTACTTTGATCGAAGTCAGTAATTGGGTCTTTATGACCCCGG
>JBEBBK010000182.1:0-3347 GCA_041158405.1 Pseudomonadota bacterium | reverse complement strand
CTGATGCGAAAAAAGCGCGCTCCATTTTGGGCATTACCCCTCAAACTCTTCGGAATTGCGGTTCTAGCAGCGCTACTCTTTTTTGCGACCCTGTTTTGGTGGGGGGTAGTTCCTTCTGCAGCCAATGACCCGGTTCGGCCTAGCGGCTTTACCGCCAAAGTCAATCCCAAGTCTGGCGTGGCGAGCATTGCGCAGCAACTCCGTAGCCAAGGCATTGAGCTCAATGGCATATTGTTTCAGCTGGGGTCACGTGCCTTGCTGGTTCATAGCAAGCTTAAGCCCGGAACCTACTTGTTTCCCTTGGAAGCCAGTACCGCCACTATCCTATTTAAGATGGCGCGGGGCGATAGCATTAAAGAATCGATTGCCTTTGTGCCTGGAACTCCGATATGGCAATTGCGGCAAATAGTCGATGCCCATCCGGCTTTAGAGCACCAAACCAAGGGTCTGAGTTCTGAAGCGTTCTCGAAAGTAGTGGGCTTAAGCCATGCCAATGCAGAAGGACTCTTTTTCCCCGATACCTATGTTTTTGATCCCGGTGAAAGCGACCTCGTCATTTACCGCCGTGCAGCAGATGCGATGTTGAAAAACCAAACGAAGGCTTGGAGCAATGCCTCCAATGCAGGCCCAATAAAAACGCCGTACGACTTGCTGATCTTGGCTTCGATTATTGAAAAAGAAACCGGCAAGGCCAGTGAGCGCGCGCAAATTTCAGCGGTATTTCACAATCGCCTAAAAATAGGGATGCGCCTACAAACTGACCCTACGGTGATTTATGGCATCGGCCCAGGGTTTGATGGCAATCTGCGCAAGATGGATCTTCGCCGCGACAGTCCATACAATACCTATATGCGTACCGGCTTACCTCCCACTCCGATTGCGATTCCCAGTATGGAATCCCTGCTCGCAGCAGCCAACCCTGCACAAAGCGATGCCCTGTACTTTGTTGCCAAGGGCGATGGCAGCAGCTATTTCTCTAAGACACTGGCTGAGCATGAAAAAGCCGTTGACCAATATCAGCGCGCTCTTAAAGTGCCGGTAAAGAAATCATCTCCGTAATGGATGCCGCGATGAATGCGAATGAGCCTGGATTTTTTATTAGCTTTGAGGGCATCGATGGCGCTGGAAAAAGCACCCACATCAATGCGTACTGTGATTTGCTCAAAAGTCGCTTTCCAGATCGTGCATTGGTGGTGACGCGTGAGCCAGGCGGTACTGCTTTGGGCGAGCAATTGAGGTCACTGCTATTAGAGGCGCCGATGCATTTGGAAACAGAGGCCTTGTTGATGTTTGCCGCACGCCGTGAGCATCTAGCGCAAGTCATTGAGCCTGCTCTTGCAGCAGGGCATATTGTGGTTTCTGACCGTTTTACCGATGCCAGCTTTGCTTACCAAGGTGGCGGACGCGGACTCTCCATTGAAAAACTCAATGCTTTGGAGCAATGGGTGCAAATGCAAAACGATGGACGCCTACTGCAACCAAATACTACTTTTTTGTTTGACTTGCCAGGAGCGGTAGCCGAAGCACGTCGCTCGAAAGCGCGCACGCCCGATAAATTTGAGCGGCTTGATCTGGCTTTCTTTGAGCGGGTCAGGCAGGAATATCTGCGCAGAGCAAAGGTGGACCCACAGCGTTTTGTATTGGTTGACGCTACTCAAACGCAAGAGGCGATTTGGGATTTCTTGTGCCAAGCTCCCTTGGCGATTCGATGATTGCACCTTGGTTACAGCCGCAGTGGGATGGCATTGATTTAGCTGCTTGCCCGAATGCTTTGCTACTCCATGGGCAGGCAGGTATCGGTAAAGCGGATTTTGCGCTGACCCTGGCCAAAGCCCTGCTATGCGAGGCATCACCAAACGGAAATAAGAAGCCCTGCAATGCTTGTGAGGCGTGCCGCTGGTTTGATACCGGCAATCATCCTGACTTTGTTGCACTGGTTCCGGAGACGCACCGCCGCTTTATGCCCAATGAGGCTCTTGAGGGCGCCGATGGCGATCCCTCGCCCAATAAAAAAGCAAAACTACTGCGCGATGAAGAGGGCGACTCTGCTGAAAAAAAAGAGAAGAAAAACATTGCCATTGAAGAGGCGCGATCGGCTATTGACGGCTTAGCAATCGGCACGCACCGCGGCGGTAATCGCGTTGTCTTGGTCTACCCTTTAGAGTCACTGCGAGCAGATGCAGCTAATACCTTATTAAAGTCCTTAGAAGAACCACCTAGCAGCACTATTTTTATATTGGTAACGAGCCGTCTTGATCGCGTATTGCCGACCATTCGCTCCCGTTGCCGTTTAATTGCTCTGCCACCGCCGGATCGAGCAAGCGGTCTTGAATGGCTTCGTCAGGAAATTGCCGCCCGCCCCGAGCTCACCGTCTCGAGCGATGAACTGGAAACCATTTTTTATGAGCAGGGCGGGGCGCCCTATGCGACCCTGGATTTTCTATCGGCCAAGCAAGATCAAAACGAGAAGGATGAGCTTTTTATTTCGATTCAGGCCTCCCGCTATTTATTGCAAGGCCTATCCAAAGGCCTGCAGATTGATTGGTTGGATGTGGCCGAAAAAACCCACAAAGCATCGTTTGCAGTATTACTCGCCTCGATGCAACGTTGGTTGGCGGACCTTCAAGGAAGTGCGCAGGCGAATGCCGTGCGCTTTTATCCCAAGCATGCTGGAACGATTGCGGTTTTAGCAAAACAGGTGCGCATCGAAAAGTTATTGCGCCTTTGGAAAGGGGTTACCCAGGCGCGTCGCCATGAAAATCACCCATTGGCTACCCGCATTCAACTTGAGTCCCTACTAATGCAATACCAGCAGATTTTTGGGGATTAATTCCCAGATTGGTAGTTTGGTCAGCCGAGGAGGGTGCTGGCGATTAAAATGGAATGATGTTCATTGACTCCCATTGCCACCTTGATTTTCCGGAGTATCGCGAGCGCTTACCGGAAGTGCTTGCCAATATGGCAGCAGCCCAGGTTAGCCATGCACTTTGCATCTCGGTCGATCTCCCTGACTTTCCGCTAGTACGCCAGTTGGCCGAGAGCCATCCCCATTTGTATGCCTCGGTTGGCGTACACCCCGATTATGAAGACACCCCGGAGCCGACTGTCGATTTTTTGGTGGAGGCAGCAAAGCACCCCAAAGTCATTGCGATTGGTGAAACTGGGCTAGATTACTACCGCATGGCCGACCGGGCGTATGCGGATATGGAGTGGCAGCGAACCCGGTTTCGGACGCATATTCGGGCGGCAATTGAGTCGGGTTGCCCTTTGATCATTCATACCCGCTCCGCCTCGGAAGACACGATACGGATCCTCAAAGAAGAGGGCGCTGAGCGCATTGGCGGCGT
>JBEBBK010000181.1:0-3350 GCA_041158405.1 Pseudomonadota bacterium | reverse complement strand
GTTTTATCGTTTGGTGAGTTTAAAACCAAAGCCGGTCGCCAATCCCCTTATTTTTTTAATGCGGGCGGTTTTAGTGATGGCGCTTTACTCGGGGCCTTGGGCAAGTATTATGCCAATGCACTACTCGAATCCGGTATTGCATTCGACATGCTGTATGGCCCTGCTTATAAAGGTATTACATTGGCCGCCGCAACCGTAATTGCCTTGGCCCATCAGAATAAAAATGTTCCGTTTGCCTACAATCGCAAAGAAGCGAAAGACCATGGCGAGGGCGGCACATTAGTTGGCGCTCCGGTCAAGGGCCGGGTAGTCATTATTGATGATGTGATTTCAGCGGGCACATCTGTGCGAGAGTCGGTCGAATTGATTCGGGCTGCTGGTGCAGAGCCCGCAGCCGTTTTAATTGCTCTGGATCGAATGGAGCGTTCAGGCAATGCTATCGATATTGGCGAGCACTCTGCCGTTCAGAGTGTTGAGCACGAGTTTGGTATTCCGGTGATTGCGATTGCTAATCTAAGCAATCTGATGGATTACCTCGATGCGTCTAAAGACCCTGCTTTACAGCAATACCTTCCAGCGGTGACAGCCTACCGCAAGCAATACGGGATTAAGGCAGAGTAAATTCACCTTCAAAGACGGTCTCGGCTGGTCCGGTCATCATGACCGATTGCGCGACGCCGTCGCGAACTCCGGGCCACGCTATGGTCAACTGCCCTCCGCGCGTTTGAACATGTACTGGAGAGTCAAGCAAGCCCCTTCGAATGCCTGACACCACTGCAGCGCAAGCACCGGTACCGCATGCCAAGGTTTCTCCCACGCCGCGCTCATATACACGCAGCTTGATGGCATTGCGATTCAATACTTGCATGTAGCCGGCATTCACACGCTTTGGAAAGGCGGGGTGGCTTTCAATGCGCGGGCCCTCTTGAGCGACGGGGGCGCTATCCACATCCATCACAACTTGAACGGCGTGTGGGTTGCCCATCGATAGCATACCAATCCAGTCGCCGTGCGCGCCCGGGGCATTGCCAATGGGTAAGGCGTAGAGGGTTTCATGAAACTCCACTTTGCTAGCTAAATTCTCTGCTAGAAATGGAATACGCTCATGTTCAAAGATGGGCGCACCCATGTCAACTTGTACATGACCATCTGGCAGTGCCTCGAGCGTCAAGACCGTATGTGCAACCTCCACCCGCAGTGGGTTTTTGCTCGATAGTTTTTTATCCAATACATAGCGCACGAAGCAGCGCGAACCATTGCCGCATTGCTCGACTTCGCCGCCATCGGAGTTAAAAATACGATACCGAAAGTCAACATCAGACCGAGTTGCTTTTTCAATCAATAAAATTTGATCTGCCCCAATGCCAAATTGGCGATGGGCTAGCTGACGCCATTCCTCTATGGTAATGCTGCTTAGATCCTGGTCGATGCCGTTGAGCACAATAAAGTCATTGCCTGCACCATGCATTTTGGTAAATCGCAGCGTACGTTTTAAAGCAGTACTCAATTGGCATTCCATTTCGGACAGTTAATTAATACAAGCTGGCTTCGCCAGGCGGGCGATGCTTAAAGCGTTTATGTACCCAATAGTACTCTGCAGGTCTTTCGCGAACAAGCGCTTCAATGCATTGATTTAGGCGGGCAGCATCGTCGCTTGGATTATCGCTTGGGAAGTTTTTAAGTGGCGCACTAATGCGGCAAACATAGCCAGTGTGATTGGTATTTAAGGTGGTCGTCATCAGGCATACCTCTGCGCCGCTCAATAAAGCTAAGCGCGATACCGAGGTGATGGTGCTAGTTTGAATCCCAAAAAAGGGAACAAACACCGAATCGCGTGGGCCTAAATCAATGTCTGGTGCAATAAAGATGAAATTACCAGTTTGAATTTCTCGAATCAGGTCACGCAGGTGGCTTTGCCGCTCAATCGACTTGCCGCCAAAACGATTGCGCCACTCAATCATCTTTTGATTAAAAAATGGGTTCTTCATCTTTTGGTACAGTCCTGCGCCGCCCATCCAGCCCCGTTCTTTTGCCATAACGGAGAGAGCCATAAAGCCGCCTTCTAAGCCAACAAAATGGGGGTTGATTAGTAGCCTGGGCTTGCGATCACCGAGCGATATTGCGGATGCGATTTCAACCATCGCCTGAATTTGCTCGCCAGTGCCAAGCCAAATCCGGCTACGTTCAATGACGCTACGGCCAAATAGCTTCCAGTGCTCGAGTGCAAGGGCGTCGATTTCAGATTCGGATAAAGACGGAAAGCAAAGCCGCAGATTCGTTTTGACGACGTGCGCACGCTCGTTCGGGATATGCGCTGCCAACCAGCCCAAACCATAGCCAATGGTAACAATGATGGTATAAGGCAGAAAGGCAAATAAGCGCAAGAGGCTGAGCGCTAAAAAATTAAAGATGGTTTGGAACCAGGTCATCTGAAATTTAATTTATTGTGGTGGTGGCTCTGCCCCAAGCGGGTGTTTAAAGCGGTTGTAGGCCCAGATAAACTGCTCTGGTGCAATCAAGATTGCGGCTTCGATGGCTGTGTTCAGCTCGCTACAGGACGTGTTTGGATCTTCCGAGAATGCATCCAGGCGGGTTGCTTGCATTAGCCAGCCTTGGCCAAACCCTTTGCGTTTAGCAGAAAACATCACCACAGGAGTGTGGTGCCGATTGGCTAGGCGCGCAGGCAGGGTGGTTGTATAAGCTGGACGACCAAAAAAAGGAGCCCAAATTCCATCACCGCCGCTGGGCACTTGGTCTGGAAGAATGCCAATGGCCTCGCCCCTTATCAAGGCACGGGTCATTTGACGCACGCCTTGCAGATTCGTCGGTACAAAATGCATATTGGGATAGGCTCTGCCATCCTCGATGACGGCGTTGAGCCAGTCTTGCCGTGCTGGCCGATACAAGATGGTGGCCGGAAAGTGCTGTGCGAGCACTCGGGGAATAATTTCAAAGCCGCCCAAATGCGGCGTCAGCATCACTAGGCCATGCCCTTCATTGATTGCGGCCTCAACCACCCCCCAGTTGCTAATTTCAGTAAAAGATAGAGCTTTGCGCGGATTACGCCAAATCCATAAGCTATCTGAAAACAGCATTCCGGAAGCGCAGGCTGCCGACCAAATGCGAGCCGTGAAGTGATTTTGCGTCGCAGCAGAAAGGTAATGTTGCTTAAATAGGCTGCGATAGTGCTTCGATCCAATAAACGCCAGTAAACCGAGCCCTCCCCCAAAGACCTGCGCAAAACCCAGCGGCATCGCTGCAATGGTGTGGAGCATGAGCTTAAATAATAGGGTACGCACCCCATCATCATATTCAATCCCTTAACCGATTGGGCTAATTCTGAATTTTGC
>JBEBBK010000180.1:0-3361 GCA_041158405.1 Pseudomonadota bacterium | reverse complement strand
TATCGAGGAATCAGTACCTTTTTTACCAATCGTTGTAGAGGCAAGCAGTCTATAAATTTACAAATCAACTTGGTAAGCTAAATTGATTATTTAAAATGGAAGTTTTGCATCAGGCTTAGCTGCTAGAAGCGCAAGCTTAAACTCTGCCTGAATACGGGCAATCGCTGCATCACTATCCGCCTCAAACCGCATGACGACTACGGGAGTAGTATTTGATGGCCGCGCCAAACCAAAACCATCCGCATATTCCACCCGAACGCCATCGATGGTGTTGATGGATGCCGATGTTGCAAAGTGGGCATTGGCTTTTATGTTTTCCAGGATGGTAAAGGGCTCACCTTCAGCGCAGGGCAATTGAAGCTCGGGAGTGCAAATCGCATTGGGCAATTGATTCAGGGTGTCGCTGGGATTTTTTTCTTTACTCAGAATTTCCAATAAACGCGCGCCGGTATAAAGACCATCATCAAACCCAAACCACCGATCTTTAAAGAAAATATGCCCACTCATTTCTCCAGCGAGTGGGGCGCCCGTTTCTTTTAGTTTGGCCTTCACCAACGAATGACCTGTTTTCCACATGAGGGGCTCCCCACCATGCTGTGTAATCCAGGTTGCTAAGTTGCGCGTGCATTTGACGTCGTAAATAATCTGACCGCCTGGATTGCGCGTTAAAACGTCTTTAGCAAACAGCATCATTTGCCGATCCGGGAAAATGACTTGCCCATCTTTAGTCACGACGCCCAAGCGATCGGCATCACCATCAAAAGCAAGGCCGAGCTCGTTATCGGTGGTGCGGACGTTTTTAATTAAATCTTCTAGGTTCTCAATATGCGCAGGATCAGGATGGTGGTTCGGAAAATGCCCGTCCACTTCGCAAAAGAGCTCCTCTACTTCACACCCCAATGCCCGAAACAGCGTAGCTGCAAATGCACCGCCCACACCATTACCGCAATCGATGGCGATTTTCATCGGACGGGCTAATTTGACATCGCTGACAATGCGCTCCAAATACATGGGGAAAATGTCAAAGCTACTGCGTTTCCCCTGGCCCGTAGCAAATTGCTTTGCTTCAATCCGTTTGTATAGGCCTTGAATCTGCTCACCGTAAATAGCGGCTGTACCCAGAACCATCTTAAAGCCGTTGTAATTGGGCGGATTGTGGCTGCCGGTAATCATGATTCCCGATTTGGGGCTTCTACCGTTAAGCACATGGTTCGCCGCAAAGTAGACCATCGGCGTTGCTACCATCCCCAAATCAATTACATCTACACCCGTCGACAGCAAGCCCTCGGTTAAAGCTTCAATTAATTCAGGACCGGAGAGGCGACCATCACGGCCAATCACGATGACGTCTTCACCGATTGCACGCATCTCGCTACCAAATGCTTGACCAATCAAGCGGGCTACATCGGTATTCAAGGTTTGATCAATGATGCCGCGAATATCGTAGGCTTTAAATATAGAATGGGAGAGTTGCACTTCGAGTCCTGGCTGTTATGAATTTAATAAATTAATGCGCGCAGCAGTCACCGCATCGATGTGTTCGCTGGCGACAATATCGTTTGCATGGCTTGCTAAGGCCTTCTCAATTGGCTTGGCTAAGACCTTGCCGTATTCCACGCCGGGCTGATCAAAGCTATTGATATTCCAAAGTGCTCCTAGGCTGGCGGCGCGGTTCTCATATAGGGCGAGTAGGGCGCCTAAATAAAAGGCGTTGAGCTTAGGAAGTAAAAGTAAATTGCTCGGGCGCCGACCGGGGTAAACGTCATTGGGATTGCTTGCCCCTTTACCATTGGCTAAAGCCTGCGCTTGCGCTAAACAGTTTGATAACAAGATGCGGTGGTGGGCTACTGCTTCGGGGAGATCGCTCATCGGCTCACGCACCGCAATAAAGTCAATTGGAATGATTTCAGTACCTTGGTGCAGCATCTGAAAGTAGGAGTGCTGTGCATTGCTACCTGCGCTACCAAACACGACTGGCGAAGAGTGCTGAACTGGTTTGCCATCGCGATCAACACTCTTGCCATTGCTTTCCATATCGAGTTGCTGCAACCATTTTGGAAACCAGTCCAAAGCATCGGCGTAGGGAATGGCTGCATACGAGTGAATACCATGGGTCTTTTGCTGATGAAGCAATGCTAAGGCCATGATGACGGGGAGATTGTCTTCCAGTGGCGCATTCTTAAAATGCAAGTCGATTGCCTCGGCGCCAGCTAGAAATTCTTGAAAGGTCTCGAAGCCATACTGCAAGGCAATCGGCAGGCCGACTGCGGACCAAACGGAATAGCGGCCACCAACCCAATCCCAAAATGGGAAGATATTCTGTTCGGCAATGCCAAATCCACTGGCAGCCGGCACATTGGCAGTTACCGCATATAAAGCGTTAGTGATCTCGCTTGGGCTACAGCCACTTTCTTTTAGCCAAGCGACCACCGCTTTGGCATTCATGGTGGTCTCTAGTGTCGTGAACGACTTCGAAACAATAATCACGCGCGTACTCTTTGCTTCTGCGCGCGTCAAAATACGGGACAGCTCAGCAGTATCAATGTTGGCCAAGAAATGCATGCGCATGCCGCGACTGGTAATGCCAGGCACATGGGCTAGCGCTTCAATCGCTAGGCGTGGACCAAAGTCCGAGCCGCCAATCCCAATGTGAATCACATCCGTCACATCAGTCCACTGCGAGCAGAGGGCTTCAATGCGGGACCATACGGCAGCCACCGCTGGCATTACGTCTTTGCCATCAATCAGCACCGGAGTTTTGTGCAGATTACGTAAGGCGGAATGCAGTGCAGGGCGATTCTCGCTGACATTAATGTATTTGCCCGCAAACAGATCGGCAATGAACTGCTCAAGCTTGGATTGGCGTGCGTCTACAAACAACTTGGCCCACGTTGCTGCATCAATCCCTTGGTAGGCAGTATCGAGCAGTAAATTGACAGCGGTATGGCTATTTTGAGGGGTCGAATTGGGCTGTAAAGGCATGGATGGATTTTATCAAGAAGGGTAAGGAAATTCGCTAAATCATTGAAAATGGTAGGATTTGGGTCATAAAAAGAGTGACACACCTCAAATCGACTTAGGAAAAGCAATGGATCGGTTGGATTGCGTCGTGATCGGCGCAGGCGTAGTGGGTTTGGCAATTGCCCGAGAAATGGCATTGCAAGGAAAAGAGACCATTTTGCTCGAGCGCGAGCCTGCTTTTGGCACCATCAGCAGTGCCCGCAACAGCGAAGTCATTCATGCCGGTATTTACTACCCCAAAAACTCATTAAAGGCTCGCTTATGCGTTGCCGGCAACCGCATGCTTTACGAGTATTGCCGCAGCCACCAGGTAGGCACCCAGCAATACGGCAAATTGATT
>JBEBBK010000179.1:0-3361 GCA_041158405.1 Pseudomonadota bacterium | reverse complement strand
TTCGTCGCACAAGTAATGGATGGGAGTGCCGCCCGACAAACTAACGGCAGCAGTCCACAAGGGATAGTCTGGTGCGGGAACTAAAACCTCATCGCCATTGTTTAGCAATGCATTCATCGCGAGCACGATCAATTCCGAGACGCCGTTGCCGGTATAAATGTCATCCAAGGTGACGCCCTGAATGCCTTTTTCTTGGCAGTACTGCATGATTGCTTTGCGGGCTGCGAAAATGCCTTTGGAATCGGAATATGCAGAGGCGTTGCTTAAATTTCGGATCATGTCGAGCTGAATTTCTTCAGGGGGATCAAATCCAAAAACACCAACATTACCGATGTTTAATTTGATGATTTTGTGGCCCTCTTCCTCCATGCGCTGAGCAAGCTCAAGGACGGGTCCACGAATGTCATAACAAACGTGGTTTAGCTTTTCAGACTTTAGGATCGGTTTCACGGTGGTTTTTGTAAATACTGATAAATTGGTAAGGGTTAAGTACTTGAAAACTAGGAAAAAAGCGACTAGTTATAATTTACTCAATTATGACAGAGCGCACACGTGAAACTCCATTCTGACACCCCTCAAGGCATCAATACGATAACCGGCTACGGCAAGGACTACATTGAGGTCAACCGGGTACCCTACCGCCATGCGGTCTTAGTTGGGCCGAGCGGCGAAATCGGTCAATGGGGAGCATCTTCCTTTGACGCCCTAGACCCCAGTCACTTTGCCCAAATAGCCGATCTAAAGCCAGAACTGGTGATTTTTGGTAGCGGGGCCGTCCAGCGCTTTCCTCGCCCTGATTTGTTGCGCGCCCTCATCAATGCCAAAATCGGCTTTGAAATTATGGACACCCAAGCGGCCTGCCGAACGTACAACATTTTAGTGGGTGAAGGTCGCCAAGCCATGGCAGCCTTATTACTGGACCCGCAATAACTATGTTCGGACCGATCAATAAAACGCCCGCTTTATTAACCCCGGTTGGGATTTTGATTTTGGGGGCGCTGTATGCCCTCTTGTGGTTTGGTAGTCTCGATTACCGCCACCTGATTCCATCCGATGAAGGTCGGTACGCTGAGATCGCCCGTGAAATGTTGGTGAGTGGCGACTGGATCAGTCCGCGTTATCACGACTACAAGTATTTTTTCAAACCACCGCTGCAACTCTGGGCAACCGTCATTGCATTTGATTGGTTTGGCGTAGGTGAATGGCAGGCGCGCTTGTGGGGAGCCCTGACTGGCTTTTTGACCATCCTCTTCGTTGGCTATACCAGCACTCGGCTTGATGGCCCACGTGCCGGCTGGATTGCAGCAGTAGCCTTGGCCGCAAGCCCCATGTGGATCATCAGCGGCCATGTGAATTCCTTGGACATGGCTTTGTCGGCGTTTTTAGCCTCCGCCTTGTGCGCACTGCTCCTGGCTCAGCACAGCAAAACAACAGTTGGTACACGTGGCTGGATGCTGCTCTGTTGGACGTTTATGGCGCTGGCAACGCTATCCAAAGGTTTAATTGGGGCTGCACTGCCCGCCTTGGTATTGATTGCATATTCGCTTAGCGCGTGGGATTGGCGCATTTGGAAGCGACTTCACATCGTCAGTGGTTTGTTATTGTTTTTCGCGATTACTGCGCCCTGGTTCATTGTGATGTCGATCCGCCATCCCGAATTTTTTGAGTTCTTCTTTATTCATGAGCATTTCGAGCGGTTTACCCAAAACACCCACCGTCGCCCTGGACCCATTTACTTTTTTATCCCCCTCTTGGTTGCTGGATTTTTGCCATTTTTATTTCAATTGCCTAGCGCAGTTGCGCAGGCATGGAAGTCGCGGCAAGGCCATTTTTCTGCGGGCTGGATGCTCGTCTGTTGGTTTGTGATCATCTTTGCTTTTTTTAGTGTGTCGCGCTCTAAATTGCCGGGCTATATCATTCCGATTTTTCCAGCCCTGGCAATGTTGGTAGGCCGTTATTTGGATCGCCAATTAGGCCAGAGCAATACCTTGCCGATAACGTGGATCTTACAAACTGGTTGCTTCGCCCTTGTGGGTTTTATTGGCTTCTTCTTTTTGTCTTTTGTTGGTGTGCAGGCGCAGCCCGATGAGATTACAGCCTATGCGGAATACACCCAATGGATTGCCGCTGCTTTGGTCGTCTTAATTTTCTTCAGCAGCTTGGCGGCATGGCAAGCACGGCGCAATGGCATTACCAGCATTGCCAGCCTAGCAATTGGCTTTTATATCACCAGCATGGTTGCAGGCACCGGTCATGAAACGCTTGGCCGCGCCGTATCGGGGGTTGATTTAGCTAACCGGGTGCGCAATGTAATACCAGCCGATGCGCCAATCTATTCGGTCCGTATTTTGGATCACACCCTGCCCTTTTACTTAGGCCGAACCATGATCATGGTGGAGTTCCCGGATGAGCTGCAGTTCGGTGTAGATCAAGAGCCCGAGCGCTGGGCGCCTACCTTGAACGATTTTATTGAGCGCTGGAAGGCCCAACCCAATGCCTATGCATTAATGGTGCCATCACAATATACTGAACTGGAACGCTTGGGGCTACCGATGGAAATCGTTGACCGGGATTCACGCCGCATGATCGTCAAACACCCAAGTGCTGCAGCAAACCCCACCTCACCACGCTCGACTAATCGATAGGCAAAGGCCCCCTATGTCAGACACCGCTCCATTGCCGTTTATTCCATTTACACGTCCTAGTTTTGATGAGGCGACGATTGCGGCAGTTGCTGAGGTATTGCGCTCCGGCTGGGTTACCTCTGGTCCCAAATTGGCGGAATTTGAAGCGGCCCTCAGCGCCTATTTTGGCAAGCGGCCAGTACGCTGTTTTGCTAATGGCACCGCCACCATGAAAATTGCCTTGCAAGTAGCGGGCATCGGTTCTGGTGATGAAGTCATTACCACGCCAATCTCTTGGGTTGCGACATCCAATGTGATTCTCTCGGTAGGCGCTACTCCCATCTTTGTTGATATTGATCCCCGCACTCGCAATATCGATCTTGAGAAAGTATCCGCAGCAATTACCGATAAAACGCGTGCAATCATGCCCGTCTATTTGGCCGGCCTACCCGTCAATATGGACGAGCTGTATGCTCTCGCGAAAGAAAATAGATTGCGGGTGATTGAAGATGCAGCTCAAGCCTTTGGCTCGGAATGGAAAGGGCAACGCATTGGCAGCATCGGTGATCTGGTGAGCTTCAGCTTTCAGGCAAATAAAAATCTGTCGACTATAGAGGGCGGCTGCCTAGTTTTAAATAATCTCGATGAAGCGCGTCTCGCAGAAAAGTTACGGCTACAAGGGCTCACACGCACTGGCATTGATGGTATGGATGTCGACATACTGGGCGGAAAAGACA
>JBEBBK010000178.1:0-3379 GCA_041158405.1 Pseudomonadota bacterium | reverse complement strand
GACGCAGGTCAGCCAGCCGGAATGGTAGTGCTCAGCGCCCCTAGCATTGCGAATGCCCGCCGTATGGACTTCCAGATCGAGATTAAAACCGAATTGCAGGCCGGTGGCACTTTCCATCTTGGGACGCCAGATGGCCCTATTTTGATGTTAGATCAGCTGCCCTACCCCCTGATTGCAATTTAATCAGGCATAGTATTGCTATGTGCCTCATTCTCTTCGCCTGGAAATCCCATCCCGACTATCCATTGGTGGTCGCGGCGAATCGCGATGAGTTCTATGAGCGCGATACCCAAAAAATGGATTGGTGGTCCGAGCACCCCGGGCTATTAGCCGGTCGAGATCGTGCGGATGTCTTAGGTAGTCCAGGCACTTGGCTTGGGTTTACTAAATCGGGTCGCTTTGCTGCGTTAACCAATGTCCGGGCGCCCAGTGAAAAAAATCCGGATGCGCGAACCCGTGGCGAGCTATCGCTAATGTATCTGACCGGTGAGCATAATCCCGATGGATTCATTCAACAGAATGCAAAGCGCTTTGAGCAATACAACGGCTTTAATATGCTCATGGCCGATCTTAGCAATCCGAGTGATGCACAGATGCATTGGGTGAGCAATCGCATGATGCTTGGTCAATCGATTCGGCCACGTAAAACCTTCCCAAAGCAAGCCTTGGATGCTGGTGTCTATGGTCTATCCAATGCAATGCTGGATACACCCTGGCCTAAAGTCACGCATCGGGTCGCTGCTTTTGCCCAAACACTGGCAATGGACCAAGGCAATCTAAAACACGTCGATCAATACTTGCACTTACTCAGTGATAACCGCGTTGCGGTTGATCAAGAATTGCCCAGCACTGGCGTCAGCAAAGAGTGGGAAAAAGCCTTGTCCCCGGCATTTGTTCAAACCCCGATGTATGGCACGCGCTCAAGTACCGTATTGCGCATTCGCAAAGACGGCGCCTTTGAAATGGTTGAACGCCGTTTTGATGCCAATGGCACCATTGGCCACGATGTGATTACCGGTGCTCTGACAAGCGCATCCGGCTCAAACCTCTCGGTCTAATACCGCACGGTTTACTGCGTACGCTGATCGGGATTAATCACCCGCTCTCCACTAGCATTGCGCGTCGGTAAACGCCGCAAGTACTTAAACGTTCCGGTAGCCATGGAGCACACGCGTCCTTGGTCGTCATATAACTTTGCCTCACAGAAGGCCATCGTCACACTGCGGTGTACGGTATCGGCTTTAACGCGCAAGACGCCATTGGCCGCTTGTAAAAAATTGGTATTAAGCTCGATCGTCACCACGCTACGGTCATCCGGATCGCCCGAGCGCGCAGCCACTGCCATCGCCACATCCATCAGGGTCAATAGCACCCCGCCATGCGCCACTTCCCAGGTATTTTTATGCTCGGGCTTGATGGCCAGCAAAATCTCGCCGCTACCCATTTCCGCGCTAAGGCAGCGAATCCCGAGTAATTTCAAGAAAGGCACATCCAGTTCTTGACCTAGGTTGCTTAGCTTGGCGGCGGCGGTGAGTTCAGTTTGATTCGTCATATGCGGTGTGGGGCAATTGGTAGAGTGGTCTTCAACGTAAGGGGCTAAATACCCATAGAATAATGAACTTATGGCATTTTCTCTTATTGGCGATGACACCTGTCAATTTCTCGCCCCCACCCCCCTACCAGACCCCTATTGGATTGCGGTCTCAACAGAGGCAGCTGAGCTGGTTAGCATTTCCTTGGACTCGAACCAGTTGCCGCAGGATCCCGATTGGCTCGCAGTATTAGCGGGCAATCCAGCAGAATTAGGTGGGCGCCTATTTCCAAAACCCATGGCTACCGCCTATAGCGGTCACCAGTTTGGGCATTGGGCTGGGCAGTTAGGCGATGGCCGAGCCATACTACTCGGAGAACTAAAGCACCAAGAACTGCAACTAAAGGGCGCAGGTATGACGCGCTACTCGCGTATGGGCGATGGCCGAGCGGTTCTGCGCTCATCCATTCGCGAGTTTTTATGCAGTGAAGCCATGCATGCCTTAGGCATACCGACCACGCGTGCATTATCCCTGGTGGGCTCCAAACAAGCAGTACGGCGCGAAACAATGGAGACTGCAGCCGTTTGCTCCCGCCTTGCTCCCAGCTTTATCCGAATCGGCCACTTTGAGCACTATGCTGCCAATGGATTGCATGCGCGATTGCAGGAACTCGCTGCGTATTTAATCGAAGCCCACTACCCCGAGTGCCAATTAAGCAGCACTCCATACCTCGACTTATTTAAGGCGATATCTGCACGCAATGCGAGATGCGTTGCGCAGTGGCAGGCAGTGGGTTTTTGCCATGGGGTTCTGAATAGCGACAATATCAGCGCACTCGGCCTCACCATGGATTATGGTCCCTTTGGTTTTTTAGATCACACTGCCTTAGACCACATTTGCAACCACACCGATAGCGGCGGTCGTTACGCCTACCATCGCCAACCTAAAATCATGCACTGGAATATGGCCTGCCTTGCCAATGCCATGGTTCCACTCATCGAGATGGAAAGTCCGGGCGAGGATGCCGCCGATATTCTGCGTACAGCCTTGAGTGCTTTTCCGCCGGAGTATGAGGCTAAATGGTTAGGGCTATTCCGGGGGAAGTTGGGCTTACAGACAGATGCGCTAGAGGACATGGAATTAATTGAAGCCTTATTACAGCTTATGCATGCCAATCGAGCTGACTTTACCAATACCTTCCGCAGCCTCTCTGCTGTACAAAAAAAGGATATTCATTCCAATTGGCGGGATCAATTTTTAGATCGGGATGCGGCTGATCTCTGGTTAACGCAATACCGCACGCGTTTGATGCAAGAATCAATTTCGGATACAGATCGTGCAGCGCATATGAATCGCGTCAACCCTAAATTTATACTCCGCAACCATTTAGCCCAGCGCGCAATCGAGATGGCGCAGGAGGATGACTTTAGTGAGATTAATCGATTGCAGCGTATTTTAAGTCGGCCATTTGATGAACAGACAGAGTTTGAGCAATACGCATTAGCGCCATTACCCGATGAGCTTGTAACAGATCTCAGTTGTTCGTCTTAATCAAATGCATCAGTCCAAAATAAAGGGTGAGAACCAATGAAAAAAACCAATGACGAATACCGCGCTACATTAAGTGACATCGAATACCGTGTGACACGCGAGGCTGATACTGAGCGCCCGTTTACTGGAAAGTATTGGGACCATTGGGAAAGCGGCAAGTATCAATGCGTCTGCTGTGGCACCCCACTGTTTGAGTCGGGTACCAAATTCGATGCAGGCTGTGGCTGGCCTAGCTACCACACCCCCTTGAATCCAGCTGCCATATCGGAGCACAAAGATGGCGCCTTTGGTATGGT
>JBEBBK010000177.1:0-3379 GCA_041158405.1 Pseudomonadota bacterium | reverse complement strand
GTTCAGAATCACGATCAAGGGCAAATCATCGTATACGCCCGCATTATTCATGGCTTCAAACGGCATGCCGGCGCTCATAGCGCCATCGCCAATCACTGCAACCGCAACCCGTTTCTCACCTTTGCTTTGCGCCGCTCTGGCCATGCCCATCGCTGCAGAAATACTGGTGGAGGAATGGCCAGTGCCGAATGTGTCGTATTCACTTTCTGCGCGCCGCGGAAATCCAGAGAGGCCATTAAATTGCCGTAAGGTATTCATGCGCACACGGCGACCGGTCAAGATTTTATGGGGGTAACTTTGATGCCCTACATCCCAAACAATGCGATCACGCGGCGTATCAAATACGTAATGCAGCGCAATCGATAATTCGACCGTACCTAAGTTGGACGATAAGTGTCCGCCGGTTTTGGATACTGAATCAATTACAAATTGACGAAGCTCATCAGCCAGTGCCGGCAATGCCTCGCGTTCCAATTTACGCAAATCAGCAGGATCATTAATCGTATTCAACATCATCGTAGTTAGAACGTAGTTAAAAAAATAATTAGTGTGTGCGCTCTACTACCAGCCGCGCCAATGCACGCAGTGCATCTGCTTTAGGGCCAAAAGCACTAAGGCTATCTAAAGCCTGGGCTTGCAATTCGTTGGCTTGGTTTTGAGCATACTCCAAGCCCATCAGCGTCACGTAGGTTGGCTTATCGTCTGCCGCATCTTTTCCAGCGGTCTTACCCAGGGTTTGGCTATCGGCCGTTGCATCCAAGACATCGTCCACCACCTGAAAGGCAAGCCCAAGGGCAGTTGAGTATTGCGTCAATTGAGCGAGCGCAGTTGCATCCAGCTCGGCGGCAATTGCGCCCATCCGCACTGCACAGCTAAGCAAAGCGCCGGTTTTCATGGCGTGCATTTGCTTGAGGGCAGCGAGGTCGATTTTTTGACCCACGCTCTCCAAATCAATCGCTTGACCACCTGCCATACCAAGAGAACCTGATGCTTTGCTGAGCTCACCGATGAGCATCAAGCGCATCTCGGCTGTGCCTTGGGTGTCCACCAATACCTCAAACGCTTTGGTTTGCAGGGCATCGCCAACCAAAAGCGCCGTAGCCTCATCAAATGCTTTGTGTACCGTAGGACGACCGCGACGCAAATCATCATCGTCCATGCACGGCAGATCATCGTGCACTAAAGAGTAGGCATGAATCATTTCGATTGCTGCCGCGGCAGCATCGAGCACCTCGGGGTTGGAATCGCCCAGTTCACCCGCAGCAAACACCAATAAAGGACGAATCCGTTTACCACCACCTTGGGCGGCATAGCGCATGGCCTCATGGAGGCGTTGCGGTAGTAATTGCGCAGAATCCAGACGAAGGTCAAGCGCCGCTTCGGCGCGTGATGAACCAGCCTGTAACCACACTCCAAAATCAAATGTCATGGGATTAGGCCTCGAATACCCGAACCTGCTGCTCGACTTGCGCCAAGACGCCTTGGCAATGGCGCAATAAAGCGGCGCCGCGTTGATAGGCGGCTAAAGTTTCTTCGAGTGAAAATTGGCCTGACTCCATATCGGCAATCAGTTTTTCGAGTTCCTTGACAGCCTGCTCATAGCGCAGGGCTGGGTCAATTTGGATCTCTGTGCCACTTGGGATGGCATCGGATTTTTTTGCTGGCATGCGCAGTTTCCGGAAATAAATGGTAGTTGTTAGGCTGATTTACCTAAATCATGCCTGATTTTTCACCAAGGTAGGGCGTTCGCATTCAAGGTGGGGCTGGAATCGGTGGGTATAATCGCTTTCCTTCCTATCCAATATCGATCTTTCGATGGTTGGATTGGTTGTTCCGCTTAGCTTCGGCTGACTTTTTCGGGGGTGGGGAGAATGACTAATCTGGCTACCGCGCAGCAACTTGCGCCGTCCAATCTGCAGTTGCCGGTCTCGGCCTACTTTGACGTTGATCTATATCAGCGAGAAATGGCTCTGCTATATAAGCAGGGCCCGGGCTATGTTGGCCATCAATTAATGGTTCCAGATCAAGGCTCCTACCGTACCCTTTCTGCCGAGAATGAAGGTCGGTTGCTGGTTCGAAATAGCGCAGGCGTTGAACTCCTCTCCAATGTATGCCGCCATCGGCAAGCACTCATGCTCAATGGCTCAGGCCAAGTAGACACCATTGTTTGTCCTTTGCACCGCTGGACTTATGACTTAGAGGGGCAGTTGCTCGGAGCGCCTCATTTTGGCGATAAGCCCTGCTTGCACTTAGGTAAATCGCCCTTGCAAAACTGGCAAGGCATGCTGTTTGAAGGGCCGCGCGATGTTGTAAAAGACTTAGGCAAATTGGGTGTTGCCGACGATTTGGATTTCACGGGCTACATGCTCGATCACGTTGAAGTGCACGAGTGCAACTACAACTGGAAAACCTTCATTGAGGTTTACCTCGAGGACTACCATGTGGTGCCCTTTCATCCGGGGCTCGGTCAATTTGTATCGTGTGAAGATTTGCATTGGGAATTCGGTGATTGGCACAGCGTACAAACGGTGGGCATCCATAAAAACCTCGCCAATCCAGGTTCTCCCGTGTATCGCCAATGGCATGACGCAGTGCTGCGCCACCATGGCAATAAACCGCCACGGCATGGCGCTATTTGGCTGACCTACTACCCCAATGTGATGGTCGAGTGGTATCCAGGTGTGCTGTGCATTTCCACACTACATCCCATGGGTCCCAATAAAACCCGCAATATTGTGGAGTTTTATTACCCTGAAGAAATCGCCCTCTTTGAACGGGAATTCGTCGAAGCCGAACGTGCTGCCTATATGGAAACCTGCATTGAGGATGATGAGATTGCCGAGCGCATGGATGCGGGTCGTGCCGCACTCCTCGCGCGGGGCGTAAACGAAGTGGGTCCCTACCAAAGCCCCATGGAGGATGGCATGCAGCATTTTCATGAATGGTATCGCCGGGAGATGCAGTTTTAACTAGGCGAGTAGATGCATTCACGGTAGACTATTTTTTCTTGCCGACCACCCACAAGGAGCTTGCGCTATGAACCCACTCATCACACCCAATCAATTAGAAGAGCTCGTGAATACCGGCGCGGACATTCTGATCTGCGACTGCCGCTTTGATTTAGTTAACCCAGATGCGGGTCGTGAAGCCTACAACGCAGGGCATATCTTGGGCGCCATTTACGTCGATCTGGATCGCGATCTCTCGGCTGCAAAAACGGGTAGCAACGGTCGCCACCCACTTCCGAGCCCTCAGGCTTGGGCGGACACAAAGAAGCGCCTTGGCATTGATGCAAAGACAACGGTCATTGCCTACGATAATCACGGCTCAGTCTATGCAAGCCGCTTGTGGTGGATGCTCAAAGCCAGCGGGCATGCAC
>JBEBBK010000176.1:0-3393 GCA_041158405.1 Pseudomonadota bacterium | reverse complement strand
CGGCCCATTCGATTATTTTCTCGCCTCTTCGGCCCTGTGCGCAGCCTATTTTGTGAAGTTGTACTGCGATGCGCGTGGTATCTCCACTGAGAATATCCGTCTCTCACAAAATAATATTGTTGATCCGGAGAATCGCTATCGACAAATCTTTAAGATTCAGATTGAATTGCCTGCAGACATGTCTGCCAAAGACCGCCAAGGCATTTTGCGATCGATTGACCGTTGTACTGTAAAAAAAGTAGTGCAAGCTGGCCCTGAGTTTGTGATTGAGGAAGTTGAAAGCCTCGATGCCGATGCACAGGCCTTGTTAGTTCCCCTTTCTGGAGTGTTAGGAGAGACCTACATTGTGGGTAAGGATTTACCCCTCGAGCAAACCATTGCCAATATGTCGACGGTGCTGGCCAACTTAGGAATCAAGATCGAGATTGCCTCTTGGCGTAATCTTATTCCCAATGTCTGGTCATTGCATATTCGCGATGCCCACTCGCCGATGTGTTTTACCAATGGCAAAGGGTCTAGTAAAGAAAGTGCTTTAGCCTCCGCGCTTGGAGAGTACATCGAGCGACTCAGTAATAACCATTTCTATGCGGGTGCGTATTGGGGCGAAGCGATTGCCAATGCGGCATTTGTGCATTATCCCCAAGAGCGTTGGTTTAAACCCGGTAAGAAAGATTCCCTACCGCCAGAAATACTGGATGAGTATTGCCTCGAAATTTACAACCCCGATGCTGAGCTGCGCGCATCCCATCTCATTGATACCAACTCCGGCAATGTGGAGCGCGGCATTTGCGCTCTGCCATTTGTACGTCAGTCAGACGGGGAGGTGATTTACTTTCCGGTGAATTTGATCGAAAACCTCTTTGTCAGCAATGGCATGAGTGCCGGCAATACCTTGGTCGAAGCGCAGGTGCAGTGCCTATCTGAAATTTTTGAGCGAGCAGTCAAACGGGAAATCATTGAACGTGAAATTGCCTTGCCGGATGTTCCCCAGGCGGTATTGGATCAATATCCACACATTATGGTTGGCATACAGAGTCTGGAGGAGCAGGGCTTTCCGGTTTTAGTTAAAGATGCTTCGCTGGGCGGAGTCTATCCAGTGATGTGCGTCACTTTGATGAACCCGCACACGGGTGGGGTGTTTGCCTCGTTTGGTGCGCACCCCAGTTTTGAGGTGGCACTGGAACGCAGCTTGACCGAGTTACTGCAAGGTCGTAGCTTTGAGGGTCTAAATGATTTACCGCCCCCAACTTTTGTCAGTGAGGCGGTGACTGAGCCGAATAATTTCGTGGAGCATTTTATTGACTCTAGCGGCATCGTATCGTGGCGGTTCTTTAGCGCCAAATCAGATTATGCCTTTGTGGAGTGGGACTTCACCAGCAAAGGTACCAAGACCAATACAGAAGAGGCTGAAACCTTATTTGACATTCTGAAGGCCATGAATAAAGAGTCGTATGTAGCGGTGCATGACCAGCTCGGTGCAACGGCGTGCAGAATCTTAGTGCCTGGCTATTCCGAGGTCTACCCAATCGAAGACCTCATTTGGGACAACACCAATAAGTCACTCTTGTTTCGTGAGGACGTCTTAAATCTGTTTAGCCTGGACGATGCAAGCCTAGCGGCATTACTAGATCGCTTAGAGAACAATGAACTCGATGAGTACGGTGATATTGCGACACTGATCGGCATTGAGTTTGATGAAAACACCGTCTGGGGTCAGCTAACAGTATTGGAATTAAAACTATTGATTCTTCTGGCTTTGAAGCAATGGGATCAGGCGCATGAGTTAGTCGGTGCATTTTTGCAATATAACGACAATACAGCAGAGCGAAAACTTTTTTACCAAGCTCTGGATGCAGTACTGGCAATCCACCTGGATAGTGCATTAGAGATCAGTGATTACGCCCACAATCTACGACGGATGTTTGGTGATGCGCGAATGGACGCGGCACTAGGAGCATTGGATGGCACCGTTCGCTTCTATGGCTTGACGCCCACCAGTCTGAAATTAGAAGGACTTGATCGCCACCAGCGTTTACTGGATAGCTATACCAAATTGCATGCCGCCAGAGCAAAGAAATTGAGTTAGAAGGGAAGCTGATCCTGCAACATTAGCGCAGTAGAGGTGCAATTTGTGGGGCAAGAAAAAGCCCCGCGAGAAGCAAGGCTTAGTAAATATCTAGAACAGGTGTGCGATTACTTTTGGTAATGCTTAAGCTAATGCAGGAATCAATGCATGCTTGACTTTAGGAAGCCCAGATTTACGCACCTGCCATAAGTCATAAGATGCTTGTAGGGCAAGCCAAGTGCTTGCACTCCCACCATGCTTCTCACCTAGCCAAGCTTCAATACGCAAGGCCATTTCTGGAGAAATGCCAGCTTTGCCATTGATCACCCTGGAAAAAGCGGCGCGAGTTACGCCAAGCTGTTCCGAGGCTTCTGTTACGGTGAGCTCTAAAGCCGGAAGAATGTCTTCTTTTAGCGTAAGGCCTGGGTGGGGTGGGTTGTACAAATAGTCATTAATGTTCATACTATATTTCTTCAAAAAGACTCCGAATTATGACCAGCATGAGTCAGTACATTGTATTTAACCAAAAGAAAAGGGACTGCATTTCTGCAATCCCTTTGTATTACTGGTGGGTCGGGCGAGATTCGAACTCGCGACCAACGGATTAAAAGTCCGCTGCTCTACCGACTGAGCTACCGACCCAGTAAAGACTGAAATTATAGCAATTATTTTGTTTTGGTCTTGAAAACCCCATGCACCTATTCTTAAGCCGCAGAGCGCCTTGCTACGGGGGGATTCTTGGCAAAGTAGTCCTTGATTCCGAGCAAAATCGCCTCTGCAATCTGCTCTTGATAGGCTTCGTTATTGAGCTTTGCCTCTTCTTTTGGATTACTAATAAAGGCGGTTTCCACCAGGATGGATGGAATGTCTGGAGCCCTTAAGACCGCAAAGCCAGCCTGCTCTACTTTGTTCTTATGAAGGGCGGCAAAGCCACCAATGCGCTGCAGAACTGAACTACCGACTTGCACGGAATCCTTGATTTGCGCGGTGGTCGACATATCGAGAAGGAGGTGCGCCACTTGGTTGTCCGTAGTCTTGATGTTGATGCCGCCAATCAAGTCCGACGCATTTTCTTTGTTGGCCATCCAGCGTGCAGTGGTGCTGCTCGCACCTTGTTGCGACAGAGCAAAAACAGATGCGCCCTTGGCATGTGGCTGGATAAATGCATCCGCATGAATGGAGACAAATAAGTCGGCACCGATTTGGCGAGCCTTGCGCACCCGAGTATGGAGCGGCACAAAATAATCACCATCGCGCGTCATAAACGCCCGCATATTGGGTTCATTTTCGATCTTGGTGTTGAGGCGTTTAGCAATCGACAGCACAAT
>JBEBBK010000175.1:0-3434 GCA_041158405.1 Pseudomonadota bacterium | reverse complement strand
AGTTTAGTGAATCGTGACGCCCTAGCTGGAGAAATGGGTAAATGCCACCTAAAATCAGAAGGATGACAACAAAAAGACGATTTACCCTCCTTCTGTCGGGTGACGATGCTGTGGCTGATTCCTTACAGAATGCTCCCACACGGGGCTTGCCACATGAGCGTTTTTTACTCGGCGATGCCGTACCCACAGCCCCATTTGAATTGCTCGGACTGCAAGGCGGAGTCATTGACCCCAATGCGGTGTTTACCTGTATTCAGCCAGTTCACCTGCACGCTACCCGCGACCATTTGGTGTTGATGCACCCAGATCACATTCCACTCAGTGCCGCTGAGTCAGCCGCCTTGCTCGCAGAGGCAAAGCCCCTACTTCAAGATGAATTCAAGACCGATGTGATTGCTGCTGATACATACCACTGGTTTATAAACTCAGCTCACTTTGCAAGCCTAGCAACCCACTCAGTCGATCAGGCGCACGGCCGCAATATCGATTGGTGGCTGCCGCGTGACACAACGGAAGTAGTTAGAGCTCGTGCTTGGCGTAAATTGCAAAACGAGATTCAGATGCTGTGGCACATTAGCCCGATTAACGAAACACGCCAAGCCAATGGTCAGCCTGCCATCAATTCGATTTGGATTAGCGGCATCGGCTCCATCCGCGATCTACAGGCACCGGACAGTGTTCGCACAGCAAGCCATATCATCACCGACCATCCGGTTTTAAAGGGGGTGGCTATCCATCTCAATATTTCTTGTAGCAGTGCAGTCACTGCCGATACCCTGATCGGTGGGTTTTCTTGGCTTAAGGATCCAGCAGCCATTTGGCCGATACTGCAGTCTGCCTTGCTCGATGAAACACTCGACGAACTCGAGTTGATTGACTTTCCGAATGGCGCTCTACGTAAACGGACCATTCAAAAGAGCAATGTCAAAAAAGGATCCTGGGCATTTTGGCGCTCTCCTAATTTACTCAGCTGGCAAGAATTAACGGGGTCTAAAGCGGCATGATTGAGTCCGTCTTTCGGCAGCGCGACTTTTCGCTTGAGGCGGCAGACGCTCTTCGTGCGGGAGGACTACATCCCTTACTAGCTAGGCTCTATGCTGCTCGTGGCGTATCGAATAGCGATCAACTCGCCTTAGAGCTCAAGCATTTAATCTCGCCAGCGCAGTTAAGCCAGTGCCTTTCAACTGCCTCCATGCTTGCAGACGCGCTTGCAGAAAAGAAACCGATGTTGGTTGTCGCAGACTATGACTGCGATGGTGCTACCGCTTGCGCTGTCGCTGTCCGAGGCCTGCGTTTACTCGGCGGCCAGAATACGAATATTCATTTTTTAGTGCCCAATCGCTTTACGATGGGCTACGGCCTCACGCCTGAAGTAGTAGATCTTGCGGCTACACAAACGCCGAAGCCTGCAATTCTGATTACGGTGGATAACGGCATTGCCAGCGATGCTGGTGTCGAGCGTGCGCGCGAATTAAGCATGGACGTCATCATCACAGACCACCACCTGCCAGGTGACCTTACACCCAAAGCGCTGGCAATCGTGAATCCCAACCAAACGGGTTGCGACTTCCCCAGCAAAGCATTGGCCGGTGTTGGCGTGGTGTTTTACCTGCTCATTGCTTTACGCGCTGAACTCCGGCAACGTGGTGCCTTCACGGCAGACACACAACCCAAGATTGAAAATCTGCTCGACTTGGTTGCTTTAGGAACCGTGGCCGATGTTGCGCAGCTGGACTACAACAACCGCATTTTGGTTGCCAATGGCCTACGGCGCATGCGAAAGAACATTGGGCAGCCAGGCATTGCAGCCTTATTTAGTGTCGCGGGTCGCGATATTCGTAAAGCTACAGCTGGTGATTTGGGTTTTGCAGTTGGTCCCAGGCTCAATGCGGCTGGACGCCTAGCCGATATGACTTTGGGAATTCAGTTGCTGCTAACAGATGATGCGGATGAAGCTCTGCGCATCGCTCAAGAGCTTGATCGCATTAACCGGGAACGCCGGGTAATCGAAGGCGATATGCAAGAAGCCGCATTGGGGCATTTGGCAGGGGAGCAATTAGATGGTCTTGCGGCAGCCCGCTCTGCGCTCTGTCTGTGGAATGCCAACTGGCATCAAGGCGTGGTCGGCATCGTTGCCTCTCGGCTCAAAGAACGCTTTAATCGCCCCGCCATCGTATTTGCCCCGGCTGATACTGAAGATGCGCAGTCGCAATTGCGTGGATCGGGTCGCTCGATTAACGGCTTTCATCTGCGGGATGCATTGGATTTGGTTTCCAAACGTGAGCCTGGCCTCATTCTTAAATTTGGTGGCCATGCCATGGCAGCGGGCCTGACGATTGATCAAGCCAACTTTGCGCGCTTTGACGCCTGCTTTCAGGCGGTCGCCGATGAATTGCTCGACGATGCCCTGTTGGCACGGCAATACATCCACGATGGGAGCCTGCGCCCCGATGAATTGACTGCAGAGATAGGCGACCTCTTAGCCGAGGAGTTGTGGGGCCAAGGCTTCCCGCAGCCGGTCTTTTATGGTGAATTTGAGGTGATCAGCCAAACCTTAATGAAAGAAAAACACCTGCGACTACAACTGAAGCCGCTTGGTAGTGCCCCAGGGGACAAGCCGGTGGGCGGGGTATGGTTTAACCATACCCAAACCCTTCCAGCACGAGCGCATTTGGCTTACCGCTTGGTTGCAGATCGGTTTGGCGGCCAAACACGGGTACAACTCATGATAGAGGCATTTGATGAGCAGAGCGGGACGGATGCCTAAAGGCCGCTTGACTTTATAATCGGCAGCATGGAAGCCGAACAACTCAACCTCATCTCAAATACCCTTCATGATTTGCTCGTACGCGAGCAAGCACTTCGGGGGTATCTTTGACTACGACGTCAAGTCACGTCGCCTAACGGAAGTCAATTCCATATTGGAAGATCCCACCATTTGGGATGACCAAAAACGAGCCCAAGCACTCGGCAAAGAAAAAAAATTGTTGGATGGGGTGGTCTCTACTCTGACCAATCTCAATACGAATATCACGGGCGCCCTCGAATTATTTGAGATGGCCAAAGAGGAAAGTGATTTTGAGACCTTAGGCGCAATTGAGCTTGATACCGAGGGTTACAGCAAAATCATTGCAGATCTCGAGTTTCGTCGTATGTTCCACAATGAGATGGATCCCTGCAATTGCTTTATTGACATTCAGGCGGGCGCCGGTGGAACCGAGGCCTGTGATTGGGCGAGCATGCTGTTTCGCCAGTACCTCAAGTACTGTGAACGCAAAGGCTACAAAACCGAGATCCTAGAAGAATCTGATGGCGATGTCGCTGGCATTAAGAGTGCCACCATCAAGATTGATGGGGAGTATGCCTATGGACACCTCCGCTCCGAGACTGGGGTGCATCGATTGGTCCGTAAATCGCCATTTGATTCATCGGGC
>JBEBBK010000174.1:0-3434 GCA_041158405.1 Pseudomonadota bacterium | reverse complement strand
AATAGCATCCGCTCCCTGATTAAATTCCTGGATGGCACCTCCGAAACCGACATCATGGAGGTCAATGTGCCCAATGGCAAACCCCTGGTCTATGAATTGGATGATGATTTGAAGCCGAAACAGCATTTTTACCTAGACTAGAGCAAAATAGGCGACATACTTAATCCAGCACCAAAAACACCCTAACGCCCACATGCGCCATTTATTTAAAAGCCTTGCTCTTGTTTCTGTTGGTCTGATCGCCGGCGTTGCCGCGACCATCCAGTTTTCTGCCACAGCGCAACAAGGCACCACCACGCTACCGCTGGATGAACTGCGCACGCTATCCAATGTGTTTTCTCAAATCAAGCGCGAGTACGTTGAACCAATCGAAGACAAGCAATTGCTAACCGATGCCGTAAAAGGCATGGTGAGCAGTTTGGATCCGCATTCTTCTTATTTGGATAAAAAAGATTTTTCAGAAATGCAAGAGCAGACCGCAGGCAAGTTTGCTGGTCTCGGTATTGAAATTACCTCAGAAGATGGTCTCGTAAAAGTGCTCAATCCAATTGAGGATAGTCCTGCAGCGCGTGCCGGCCTTCAAGCGGGTGACTTAATTACGCGACTGGATGATAAGCCTGTTCGCGGCATGTCATTGGATAAAGCAGTGCGCACCATGCGCGGCAAACCAGGAACAAAAATTACGCTGACTATTTTTAGAAAAAGTGAAGAGCGTAGTTTTCCAGTCACGATCACCCGCGCTGAAATTAAAGTACAGTCGATTAAAACTAAAATCGTCGATCAAGATATCGCATGGGTGCGGATTACCAGCTTTCAAGAACGTACCGTTCCCGATTTAGCAAAGAAGCTCAGTGAAATTGCCGAGAAAAATCCTAATTTAAAAGGCGTTATCTTGGATTTGCGGAATAACGGCGGCGGCTTACTACAAGGGGCTGTTGGGGTTGCGGCAGCCTTCCTGCCAGCCAATTCCGTGATTGTTTCAACCAAGGGACAGGCGCCTGATTCCACCCAAATTTTCAATGCTACGCCTTCGATGTATCGCCTTAGTGAGGCGGGCGACCCCTTAGCATCTGTTCCTCCATTATTTAAGAAGGTTCCGATGGTCGTTCTCGTTAACGCCTTCTCCGCTTCTGCATCTGAAATCGTCGCTGGAGCGCTGCAAGATTACAAGCGGGCTACCATTATCGGCAAGACCACCTTTGGTAAAGGCTCAGTGCAAACCGTTCGCCCACTCTCGAATGACTCTGCCCTAAAGATCACAACTGCCTACTACTACACACCAAAAGGACGATCGATTCAAGCCTTCGGTATTAAACCCGATATCGCAGTCGATCAAAACAAAGAGGGCGACCCCGATGACGTTTTAATTACGCGTGAAATTGACAGTGAGAAACATTTACGCAATAAACAATCCTCGGAAGAAAAATTAATATTGGATCGCCAAAAACGCCGCATCGAAGAATTGCAACGCATTGAAGAAAAGAATGCCAATAAGACTGCGGAAGAGCGTGAAAAAGACAAGTCCAAAAAACCCGTTGAGCTGGGTGGTCCCGATGACTTCATGCTGCAGCAAGCCGTTGCCTTCATCAGCGGCAAAGAAGTACAGCGTTCGGCCTCTAAGCTCGAATAAGCTAATACCATGAACGACGAGCAGTTATTGCGCTACTCCAGGCACTTACTGCTGGATGAAATTGACCTTGCGGGGCAAGAAAAACTACTCAAATCACACGTTTTGGTAATTGGGGCAGGCGGATTGGGTTCCGCTGCCGCGCCTTATTTGGCAGCAGCTGGTATTGGCACCATCACCCTCATGGATTTTGATGCAGTTGAATTAACCAACTTGCAACGCCAAATCATGCATACCCAGAATAGCGTGGGTAGCAGCAAGGTGGATTCGGGTAAGCGTTTTCTTGAAGCACTCAACCCCACCATCAATGTTGTTTCACTTCAAGAACGCGCCACTGCTAGTAACTTGGCTGCGATTTTGCCATCTGTCGACGTGGTTTTGGACTGCACCGACAACTTCACTACACGTCAGTTGATTAATGCAGCCTGCGCCGAGCATCGCGTCACCTTAGTATCTGGGTCGGCATTGCGCTTTGATGGTCAACTGAGCGTATTTGATGTGAAGCATACTGACTCACCTTGCTACGCTTGTATCTTTTCGCCCGACGAAGCGCCAGAAGAAATCAATTGCGCCACCATGGGTGTCTTCTCCCCTTTGGTTGGCATTATCGGAACGATGCAGGCAGCGCAAGCACTGCAAGTGCTAATTGGTTTTGGCAGTCCTTTGATCGGACGCTTGTTGTTATGGAATGCACGCAATACCCAAATTGAAACCATTCAAATTAGCCGCAACCCAGACTGCTCCGTCTGCGGCCAGCGTCACCCTGCATAAATCAAGTACATCACTAGGCTGCAGCGAGCGCCGCCAATGCATCCGCTTGCTCAGCCGGGTCAATTGCACTCAGCACAGCAGCTGTTGGCGCCCTCAATTTACTCACATCGGCTTTGAGGATCTCGCGCTTTACCAATAGCAACTGACTGAAGTGCATCGAGAAATCGGTTAGGCCCATACCCAGCAAGAGCTTAGTTAAGGTCGGATCGCCCGCCATCTCGCCGCATACTGCAATCGGAATGCCCGCCTGATTGGCTTGCTTAATAATATTCGCTAGTAAATTAAGAATCGCAGGATGATACGGATCATATAAATGGGCTACCGCATGATCTGCTCGATCAATCGCTAATGTGTACTGAATTAAATCATTCGTGCCAATCGATAAAAAATCAAAGTGCCGAATAAACAAAGGCAATACCAAAGCGGCGGCTGGAATCTCGATCATCGCCCCAATTTGAATATTGGGATTAAACAATTGATCGCGCTGTTGCAGCTGGGCCTTTGCTTTTTCAAGTAAACGCAATGTCTCGCTAATTTCTTTTGCATGCGCCAGCATCGGAATCATGATCCGCACTTGACCATGTGCAGAGGCCCGCAAAATCGCCCTCAGCTGGGTCAAGAATATCTCTGGCTCAGTTAGCGACCACCGAATTGCTCGCAATCCCAGTGGCGATGTTCCGGTTTGCGACAAGTCACTGCCCGAACCCAAGGCCTTATCGGCCCCCACATCAATGGTTCGAATATTGACCGGTAGACCGTGCATGGTCTCAATTACGCGGCGGTATTCTAGATACTGCTGCTCTTCTCCTGGAAGGGCCTCTTTACGATTCATAAAAAGAAATTCGGAACGAAACAAGCCAACACCTACGGCGCCAAATTCGACTGCCTGCTTTGCGTCTTCCGGTAATTCAATATTAGCCAAGAGTTCAATGTGTACGCCATCGCGCGTCTTCGTGTCAGAGTGCTTAATTTGCTGTAACTTCTGCGCTTCAGCTAGTTCAGTTTGTTGTAAGGCGCGGTAATCTGCCAACAAACG
>JBEBBK010000173.1:0-3444 GCA_041158405.1 Pseudomonadota bacterium | reverse complement strand
ATAAATTTATAAAGCTGTTTATTGAATTCGTAAGCTTCATAACCGTGTGATGGCGCGTGAACCCATCCATTGCAACGCTGCTAGTCGCGAACCTAGCTTTAACGCGGTGGCATGAAGCAGTAGATCAGGAATGACATCCCCGCCTACTTGTATTCATTATTGGGGGGCTTGAGGTGGGGTCTGGATATTTGTGGGATTTTTGTTGGGTTAGTCTCTGCGTGAAGTGGGTCACTACTTACTTCTATGGTTAAGGCTCCTCTTTGTCACCTTAACCATCGAAATAGTGTCTTTTTAGCCCTCGCACATCAAGGTAAGCTGCGCCACCCCTGCGGGGTGACCTTGATTTTATGAATACCCATGGTGTGCCTAGGCCATCCATTGGACTACATACTTTTACTAATAACTATGGGACAATAACAAAGTAGATTTTTATTAAATAACAAAGTAAATTTATAATTAAAAACAAAGTAAATTATTGATATAAGCTGATTAAAAACATATACTTAAGATAATACATGGCAACGAAGCAAATTAAAAAAACAGATTCAAAAAAGCTATCTTTAGCGCTTAAAACACTAAAAAAGCTACAAGATAAGCGCCACGGCGTAATCGAATCAAAAGACCTCCTTGCTGCTGAGCGCTCGCTACTTTTAGAAACTGGCTTTATCCAGCCCGTGATGAAGGGCTGGTATATCTGTTCAAATCCCAGCGAACAAGATGGTGGCTCCACCCTTTGGTATGCCAATTATTGGGCGTTTCTATCTGGTTATTTAGCTAAGCGTTTTAGTAAACGCTACTGCCTAAATCCTGAAGCCTCGCTCCTTCTGCATACAGGCAATACAACCATTCCCAAGCAAATTACGATAGTCACAAAAGATAGTGGCACCAGCATTGTTACGCTGCCGTTTGATACCTCGATTGTTTTGTACCAAGACGAGAAACGTGTACCTAAGACCCGCACAGAAATTCGGGGCTTACAAGCCCTACCCATTGCAGAGGCGCTATGCATGGCAGGACCTCAATTCTTTATTAATCACCCCATGGAAGCGGAAATTGCCCTTGCTATGGTGCGCGATCCTTCCGAGCTACTAGCTACCCTGCTAGTGGGAAATTGTTTACCCACTGCAGCAGCACGCTTGGCAGGTGCCTTAATATTCGCTAATCGGCAGGATGATGCGGAGCGGATCGTGAAAACCTTGGCTAAGGCCGGTCATCCAATTCAGCCCAAGAATCCCTTTGTGCTCCCCGAACCGACCATTAGTCAGTCTCGAGAAAAATCCCCTTATGTTTTACGTATTCGCTCTATGTGGGCTAAGTGGCGCGAAGAAGTCGTTGCCCATTTTCCTAAAGCCCCCGGTCTTCCACGCAGTAAAGCGGCATACCTCAAAGAGATTCAGGAGCGTTATGTTGCTGATGCTTACAACTCCCTATCAATAGAGGGCTATCAAGTGACCGATGAGCTCATTGAGCGTATCGCCAAAGAGGGTTGGAACCCTGAAATCAGCGAAGAAGATAAAAAGAGTAAAGATGCATTAGCGGCTCGAGGCTACTTCTTAGCCTTTAACGAGGTAAAGGAAAGTATCAAATTAATATTAGCTAAAGCCAACTCGGGTGAAATTGTTAGAAAAAGTCACCACGACTGGTATGCCGCTATGTTTAATCCCGCAGTACTTGCGGGTATTTTACAGCGGCATCAGTTAGCGGGTTATCGCACCGGGCCTGTTTTTATTCGTGGGTCTTTACACACCCCATTACCAAGAGAAGCGCTTCTTGATAGCATGGAAACATTATTTGATCTTCTTGCCCAAGAACCGGAACCAGCTGTGCGAGCAGTTCTTGGCCACCATATTTTTGTATTTATCCATCCCTACTTTGATGGCAATGGGCGTATTGGTCGGTTCTTAATGAATGCCCTTCTTGCTTCTGGTGGCTATCCTTGGACTGTGATCAGAGTAAGCGAAAGAAAGCGTTATATGAGCGCTCTTGAAAAGGCAAGTGTCGGGGGCGATATCAAGCCCTTAACTCAATTTATAGCAGGTGAAATGGCTCAAACCGGTTGAGCCATTTTGGTTAGCTTAAATCCCCATATTGCCTAAATGCTGGGTAATTCGTTCGATGGGGTTATCGGCAGTCATTAAGGGTGTACCGAGTGTTGCAGTCCGCGCCCGAATGGGTTGAGCACCCTTCAAAAACGATGCCCGGTTAGTCTCTGCGTGAAGTGGCTCACTACTTACTTCCATGGTTAAGGCTCCTCTTTGTCACCTTAACCATCGAAATAGTGTCTCTTTAGCCCTCGCACATCAAGGTAAGCTGCGCCACCCCTTCGGGGTGACCTTGATTTTATGTAAGCATTATGTCACTTTTAAAATGTTTTAAATCATTGTTTTATAACGGTTTTTATTAATAAACTGCTCTTGCAATTGTCCTATATTTGTATATAATTAAAGGACTATGAACAGACTAATTAAGCCACCAATTCCCCTCCCTGTACTGATTGCTCGGCGCATTGGCCGCAGTCCAGCCGATAAGGTTTGGACGGCAAAGGATTTTCTCGACCTCGGTAGCCGTAGCGCCGTCGATAAAACACTGCAGCGCCTCACAAACAAGGGTGACTTGCGCCGAATTGATCACGGCTTATACGACCGCCCGAGACTTAATCCCCTCACTGGCAAACCAAATCAGCCGAACTACCAGCACGTCATTTGGGCTATTGCGCGGCGCGATAGTGCGCGGATGCTGATTGATGGCATGACGGCAGCAAATGATCTCGGCCTAACAACGGCAGTGCCAGGCAAGGTCATTGTTCATACCGACGCACGCATCAAGCCCATTCAGATCGGAAATCTAACGATCCAGTTCAAGGTCGCATCGCCCAGCAAACTCATTTGGGCAGGTCGACCTGCTATGCGGGTAGTGCAAGCACTGCACTGGCTCAAAGACGGCATCAAACAAAATGACCTTGCGGCAGTCTCTGATATCAAGATCGCTTTAAGCAAAGTATTTAACGATCCAAAAGCTGGTCTACTGATTCAGCAGGATTTGAAAAAGAACTTTTCGCACTTACCTGCGTGGATGCATCCCTTACTACAGAATCTTAAAAATCAACCAAGTCATACTCGGTTGGCTCATTAAAATACCGTTTATGAATATCAATTACCTTGCAGTCCTTATGGCAAGTGAAGGCGATCGACGCAATCTCTTTTTAGAAACAGCCGTGCGTTTAGGTACCCCACTGCGCAATGTTGAAAAGGATTTTTGGGTTTGTTTTGTTTTGGATTTACTTTTCAATGGCAGAGCAGCAAATGAGCCACGTCTTTTATTTAAAGGCGGCACATCTTTATCCAAAGCGTACGACTTAATTTCACGCTTTTCTGAAGACATCGATATCACGGTCTACCGCGAAGACATTGGCCACTCCGTTGATTTAGCGGTACTGCAAAGCTG
>JBEBBK010000172.1:0-3471 GCA_041158405.1 Pseudomonadota bacterium | reverse complement strand
CCAGCAGCAACGGTGACCGTTACGCCTGCCAAAAATACGCCTCCCAGTTCTACTGCTAGCCCCAATATCACCGCTGCCAGCCCCAAAGCAGCAGCGCCCACTGAACTCGATTTACGTCAGCTGTGGTCTGAACTCAAACTCAATAATCCCCAGCTCGCTGCGCTACGTGAGTCTTACTTTGCTGCCAAAGCCACCGTACCGCAAATTGCAGCACCTGCAAATCCGCAGGTGGGCTTAGTGTGGTCTGGTATGCCAGCAAACTCGCCCTTGGCATTGGGCGGCGCCAATACGCCAACTAGTCAATACCCCAACGGTATTAGCAATAACAATGCCATCTCCTTTGCTCAGCCATTTCAGTTTCCGGGTAAGAAAAGCCTGGCTGCCGATATCGCCGATACCAATGCGGAAGCACTCTTGGCTCAAAGCGAATCCACTTACCTGCAATTGGGGGCGCAGTTATCCAGTTTGTATTACAGCGCCTTGGCATCCCAAAAACAGCTCACGGTTTTAAAAGAGTCGGTCACCCGTTTGGAAATGATTAAGAACGTGGCTAAAGCCCGATACGCCAATAATGCCGCAGCCTATGTGGAATTTTTAAACGCCCAGGTGGCGCAAAGCGCGGCTGAAGCCGATCAATTTGCGCTCGATCGGCAATTGCAAGTGGCGATCAAGAACATCAATGCCTTAATCGGACGCCATTCGCGCGAGCAATTGCTACTGCGGGGCGATGCGCGCCTCACCCTCAATGCCGTACCCAGTTTGCTCGAGCTAGAGGACTATGCCGAGACCAGCCATCCGCTTTTGAAGAGCTCCGCCTTACAACTGGATGCCGCTAAAAAAGGAGTTAGCCTCGCCAAGAAAGCCTACTTGCCGGATTTTCAGGTGATTGGATCTTCCTACACTCCACGCGGTCCGTTTGCCGCCAACAACGGCGCTCTGTTTTATCAGTTTGAACTGGACATTGTGATTCCGCTGTATTTCTTTACCAAAGAAAAATACGGGGTAGAGCAAGCCAGGCGCAATCAAGCATCACTGGAAGCCAGCAACATCGCTAGTCGCCAGCAAGTGGTATTAGCCGTCAATACGGCGTACGCCAATTACGAGCAAGCCAAAAATCAGGTGCAGTTTTTACGTGATCGCCAAGTGCCGCAGGCTGATGCTGCGTATAAGGTGGGCCTAAACCAATATGCCAATAATGGCCAAGGATTTAATGATGTGCTAACGGCGCAAACGCAATTGCGTTTACTGGAAATTCAGTTGGCCTTGGCACAAAGTGCATTACTGCAATCGCAAGCGACTGTACTCGCAGCCGCAGGTAAAGAACCGTTTTAAGGACATCGTTTGAAAGATCAATTTCGCACCGGAACAAAAAAAGCGGCAGAGCAGATGAGCCGACTTCAGCGTGGCCTCGGGCAGCAGTTTGCGGCTTTGCGTGAAAACCTAGCGGCACTCTACTGGAATCGTTCACCCGAACAGCGCCAGCGCATTCGGCAGGTAGCGGTTGCCTTTGCGATTTTGTCGCTCGGCATTGTGCTCGGTCGCCTGACGGACATCAATCGGGCAGTGCAAATCGATAAATCCGATAAAACGCTCAAGGTGGAAAAGAATGGCACCCTGGAGCTCAAGTTGCCGGGCGTTACCCTTAATCCCGAAATTTATGTCTTTAAAGAAGCAAAAACATCCGAAGTGCCGATTGAAATAAAAGTGCCAGGGCGCCTGGCTTTTAATGCCGAAAAATCCAAGGTCATCTCGGCGCGGGTAGCCGGACGGGTAGAGCGCATCTTTGCCTTTGATGGCGCCGCTGTTAATCAAGGCTCACCCATTTTAGAAATGTACAGCCCGGACTTTAATTCAGCCCAGCAAGAGTATTTGCTTGCGAGTAGAACCGTGGGCATTCTGTCTAAAAACCAGGCCATGGGCGACTTGATGCAGGATGCCAAAATGACCCAAGATGCCGCGTCCAATCGCCTGCGCAATATTGGCGTATCCGATCAAGAGATAGCGCAGCTCAGAGTTAGTCAAAAAGTGCAAGCGAATTTGCTGATTCGTTCACCAATACAGGGGGTGGTGACTAAACGCAATATTGAACCGGGCGCCGTGGTGACTAGTGGCGATGTGCTGGCTAGTCTGGCCGACCCAAAAGCCTTGTGGTTTTTGGGGAATGTGTTCGAAAAAGACATCCGCCTTTTATCCAATGGCCAGCAACTGATTCTAAAAACCGAGGCCTATCCCGATCGGGAATTTATCGCCACCACCAATTACGTTGCTCCCAGTGTCGATCCGGAAACACGCGCCTTACTGATTCGTGCCGATGTCAGTGATGCGGATGGTTTATTGCGCCCCGATATGTTTATGTCGGCCAAGCTCTTAGTCGGTAAAGGGCTAGCTGTGGTGGTGCCGCAATCGGCGATTGTGCGCATACGGGAGATGCGCTATGCGATTGTGCAGGTAGCGCCCGATACTTTCCGCCGGCTTCCAGTCAAAGGCTATGACTTAGACGGCAAACGCTTTGCGATTACCGATGGCCTCGGCGCTGGCTTGATGGTACTGACGGACGGCGCGGTATTGCTCAACGATCGTTTTGCGAAGTTAGAAGACTGACTTAGAACACTAACTTAGAACACGACATGAGCCAATTTACTTCCTTCATTCGAGGCGTTTTAGAAAAACGCGTCTTGGTGATCGTCGGCTCCATTGTGCTCTTGGGCCTTGGCATCAATAGCCTCAGTAAACTACCGATACAGCCATACCCCGGCGTTGCCCCATTAACCATTCAAGCGATCTCGCAGTGGCCGGGAAGAAGTACGACGGAGGTGGAGCAGCAAGTCACCATTCCGGTAGAAAATGCCTTGGCTGGTATTCCTGGGCTGCAAGCGTTTCGTTCGGTCTCGCTCTTTGGTTTATCGGTCGTTACGCTTAAATTCAACGACACGGCCGATCCGTTTAAAGCGCGGCAAACTTTTATTGCCAATTTAGCCAACGCCAACTTACCGAGCGGTGTCACTTCTAGCATTAGCCCAGACTCCGATGCTACTGGCGAAATCATGCGTTACGAGGTGCACTCGGACTACGCATCCTCGGCTGAACTCAAAACACTGCAAAACTACGAGATCTACAAAGAGCTAAAGCAAACCCGCGGTGTTGCCGATGTCTCTTCATTTGGCGGCAAGGTACGCCAATACCAAGTGATCGTGACGCCAGAGAGCCTGCAATCGAAGGGCATCTCCATTAGCCAATTGATAGCCGCGATCACCAGTTCCAATAGCAATATGGGCGGCGGCTTATTGCCCAGTGGCGAGCAGCAGTTTGTGGTGCGCGGTGTGGGTTTACTCAAGAACATCGATGACATTAAGCAAGTCGTCATTACTACCAATAATGGCGTACCTGTAAGAGTGGGTGATGTGGCCACGGTGCAAATTGGCAATGCGCCCCGCTTAGGTTTGTTTCAGTTCAATGAGAACCCGGATTCGG
>JBEBBK010000171.1:0-3474 GCA_041158405.1 Pseudomonadota bacterium | reverse complement strand
AAGGGCAGAGTAGATTGGAGCATTACCTCATTGCGTTTTTAGATTGGTTTGGAATGCCATCGGTTGGGCTGCCAGCGGTCTTTTTGGTCGCGCTGATATCGGCAACCCTTCTGCCAATGGGCTCCGAACCAGTTCTATTCGCCTATGTCAGCGTCAACCCAAGCATGCTATGGCCTGCCATTGTGATTGCAACGGTTGGTAATACCATTGGCGGGATGGTGAACTGGTGTTTGGGCCTTGGTGCGCGCAATGCCTTCGAGGCCTATAAAGGGGCTACAGGAGGGCGCATGCAGCGCTGGCTTACTAGCCTGGGGCCAAAGATGCTATTGCTGTCGTGGTTGCCTGGCATTGGCGACCCTTTGTGTGCTTTGGCGGGCTGGTTACGCATGCCATGGATGGCCTGTTTGATTTATATGGCGATTGGTAAATTTTTACGCTACGTCACCTTTACACTTATTTTAGTTAGCATACCCAGTGAATTCTGGCATGCCATTGGCCGTTTTATTGGGATTGGCACTTAGCGCTGATCGACTATCATTTCATTTCATTTAATTAGGAACGCATCTATGTCCACCTTACGCGGAAAAACAGCCCTTGTCACCGGATCAACCAGCGGTATTGGCCTTGCCATGTCAGTTGCTTTAGCAAAGCAGGGCGCCAACATCATGATGAACGGCTTTGGAGAAAAAGATGCGGCCATTGCTAGCGTAAAAGCGTGCGGTGTTGAGGTGGATTACCACGGCGCTGATATGAGTAAGCCTGCTGAAATCGAGGCGATGATTGCAGCAACGGAGAAGCGCTTTGGCGCGATTGATATCTTGGTCAATAACGCCGGCATTCAGTACGTTGCCCATGTGGAAGACTTCCCAGAGGAACGTTGGGATGCGGTGATTGCGATTAATCTCAGTTCAGCATTTCACACTACTCGTTTTGCCTTGCCTGGCATGAAGCAGCGCAACTGGGGTCGCATCATTAACATCGCATCCGTTCATGGCCTGGTTGCATCGATGCAAAAAGCAGCCTACGTCGCTGCAAAACACGGAATTATTGGCTTGACTAAAGTGGTAGCCCTAGAGACCGCCAGAACTGGCGTCACGTGTAACGCAATCTGCCCTGGGTGGGTGTTAACCCCCTTAGTGCAAAAGCAGGTAGATGCCCGCGCCGAGCGGGAAGGGATTTCGAATGATGCTGCTAAGTTAGCACTGGTTTCTGAGAAGCAACCTTCGGGTGAGTTTGTATCGCCCGAACAGCTTGCTGCTTTAGCTGTATTTTTGTGTGGTGATGCCGCTTCTGAAGTGCGCGGCGCCGCCTGGAATATGGATGGTGGCTGGACAGCCCAGTAAGGCATCCAGCCCCACCAAAGACGCTACTACGCTACGCAGCTATTGGCATCCGCTTTTACTTTTAAGCGATAGGCGTGCAGCAAGGGTTCGGTATAACCGTTCGGCTGCTCAAGGCCTTTAAAGATCAGATCACTTGCAGCTTGGAATGCAAGTGACTCTTTGTAATTCGGCATCATTGGCTTATATAAAGGATCACCGGCATTTTGACCATCTACAATCGATGCCATTCGTTGCAACGCATCCTCTACTTCCGCTTTGGTAACGAACTTGTGCAATAACCAGTTGGCAACGTGCTGACTCGAAATCCGCAAGGTTGCACGATCTTCCATTAAACCAACGTTATAAATATCAGGCACCTTAGAGCAACCAACGCCTTGATCAATCCATCGAACGACGTAACCCAAAATACCTTGGCAATTGTTATGGAGTGACTCGCGAATCTCCTCTTTAGTCCAATCCGGATAAAGCGCTATGGGTACCGTTAAAAGATCATCGGTTAAGGCCTCATACTCCGCTGCAATATCGTGTTTCTCGAGATCCGCTTGGATCTTTGCCACATCGATCTGGTGATAGTGCATTGCATGTAACGTGGCAGCAGTAGGCGATGGTACCCAAGCGGTATTTGCTCCAGCCTGAGGGTGGGCTGCTTTTTGCTCAACCATTTCCTTCATGAGGTCTGGCGCAGGCCACATGCCCTTACCAATTTGTGCGCGACCCCGAAGGCCGCAATCCAAGCCAGCCAACACATTACGACGCTCGTAAGCTCCAAACCATTTGGCAATCTTCATCCTGCCTTTACGAACCATTGCGCCGCCATACATGCCGGTATGCATTTCATCACCAGTACGGTCCAAGAATCCAGTATTAATAAATGCAACGCGAGCACCCGCTGCAGCAATGGCGGCTTTCAGATTGACGCTCATACGACGTTCTTCATCCATGATGCCTAATTTGACGGTGTTCTCGGGTAAGCCAAGCAACTTCTCTACCCGACCAAAGAGCTCGCAAGCAAAGGCTGCTTCTTCTGCGCTGTGCATTTTTGGCTTCACAATATAGACAGAGCCTTTACGCGTATTACCGATAGCCTGAGTCGCTGGGCGATTGATGTCATACAAAGCGATCAATACAGTCACGACTGCATCTAAGATGCCTTCGTAAATTTCTTTCCCCTCGCCAGTAATAATGGCTGGGTTCGTCATCAAGTGACCCACGTTACGTAGAAACAAGAGTGATCGGCCATGCAACGTGACAACGCCATCTTTCGCATTGACAGCACCAATGCCTGCGGTGTACTGACGATCTGGATTCAGTGTGCGCGTAAACGTCTTGCCACCTTTGCTGACTTCTTCAACTAAGGTTCCTTTGAGAATGCCCAACCAATTCTCATAAGCAAGCACTTTGTCATCGCCATCCACAACGGCTACTGAGTCCTCTAGGTCCAGAATGGTTGAGAGCGCAGCCTCAAGCACCACATCATTGACTCCAGCTAAATCAGTAGCGCCAATGGTTTTAGTCTTATCAATTTGGATGTCAATATGAATACCATGATTACGCAATAAAACAGATGAGGGTGCTAAGGCATCGCCTTGGTAGCCAACAAATTGTTTCTCATCAATCAAACCCGTTGTACTTCCGTCTTTTAATTTGACGGACAGTTTTCTGTCTACAACGCTATAGGCCACTACATCACTATATAAAGCGCCAGCTAAAGGAGCGGATTCATCTAAAAACTGACGTGCATAAGCAACTACCTTTGCGCCTCGAATAGGGTTGTAGGCCCCCGCTTTAGTAGCGCCATCTTCTTCAGAAATCACATCGGTGCCGTAGAGAGCATCATACAAAGAGCCCCAACGCGCATTGGCAGCATTTAAGGCATACCGTGCATTGAGAACCGGAACAACCAGCTGAGGACCCGCTTGGAGAGCCAGTTCATCATCCACATTCTGAGTAGTAGCCACCACGTTGGCAGGCACATCTTCGATGTACGCAATGTCTTTTAAGTGCTTGCGATACGCAGGCATATCTTTGATTGGGCCCGGATTGGCTTTATGCCATTGATCCAAATCACGCTGCAGGCGATCACGCTTCGCTAGTAATGCTTCATTTTTGGGCGTTAAGTCGTTCACGATCG
>JBEBBK010000170.1:0-3482 GCA_041158405.1 Pseudomonadota bacterium | reverse complement strand
ATACGGATCACGCTGCATTTCTTGGGCAACGTAAGTCATTTCTTCGAGCGAAGGGGTAATCAAACCAGACAGCCCAACGATGTCGGCCTTCTCTTCTTTGGCTACTTTCAGAATCTCAGCGCAGGGCACCATCACGCCCATATTGACTACTTCAAAGTTATTGCATTGGAGAACAACGGTAACAATGTTTTTGCCAATATCGTGTACGTCGCCTTTTACGGTCGCCATCACAATCTTGCCCTTGGCTTTGGCTTCCCCGCCTGCAGCAACGTGCAAGCGCTTTTCTTCTTCAATGTAAGGAATGAGGTGTGCCACTGCCTGCTTCATCACGCGCGCACTTTTTACGACTTGCGGCAAAAACATTTTGCCTTCACCAAATAAATCGCCGACTACGTTCATGCCATCCATCAGGGGGCCCTCAATCACTTCAATCGGCCGGCCTCCAGACCCCATGATGTCAGCCCGCAACTCTTCGGTGTCGTCCAATATAAAGTTAGTAATGCCATGCACTAAGGCGTGGGTTAAGCGATCCCGCACTGGCGCTTCACGCCATACGAGGTTCTCGACTTGTTTTACGCCATCGCCCTTAAATTGATCTGCGATTGCCAATAAACGCTCGGTTGGGGTTTGGCCATCTTTTTCTTTAAAGCGGTTGAGCACAATGTCTTCAACCCGCTCACGCAACTCTGGGTCTAAGTCCGCATAGACCCCAAGCTGGCCGGCGTTGACAATGCCCATGTCCATGCCTGCCTGAATCGCGTGGTATAAAAAGACCGTATGAATGGCTTCCCGAACACGATCATTGCCGCGGAATGAAAAGCTCACATTAGAAACGCCACCACTGACTTTCGCGCCCGGTAAATTTTCTTTAATCCAACGCGTGGCGTTTATAAAATCAACTGCGTAGTTATCGTGCTCTTCAATCCCGGTAGCAATCGCAAAAATATTGGGATCAAAAATAATGTCTTCTGGAGGAAATCCAATTTCCTCAACCAAAATTTGATATGAGCGTTGGCAAATTTCCGTTTTACGTTGATAGGTATCGGCCTGCCCTTTTTCGTCAAATGCCATGACAACCGTAGCGGCTCCATAGCGACGAATCAGCTTCGCTTGATGCCGAAATGCGTCTTCACCTTCTTTCAAAGAAATCGAATTAACGATTGGCTTGCCTTGGACGCATTTTAAGCCCGCTTCAATGATGCTCCACTTGGACGAGTCGATCATGATGGGTACGCGAGCTATGTCTGGCTCGGATGCAATCAGATTCAAAAAGCGCACCATGGCCGCCTCTGAATCGAGCATGGCCTCATCCATATTGATGTCGATAATCTGTGCGCCACTTTCAACCTGCTGCCGCGCTACTGCCAGGGCCTCATCAAATTGATTATTCAAAATCATGCGCGAGAAGGCTTTCGATCCCGTCACGTTCGTACGTTCGCCAATATTGACGAACCCCACTACTGGGCTGATGTTGTAGGACTCGAGGCCAGACAAACGCATTGGAGCAATCACGCGCTTGCTCATTCTGCACCCTCTACTTGAGGCTCTCGGTAAAAGACCCGTGGCTTACGCTTTGCTACTGCATTGGCAATCGCACGAATGTGGTCCGGCGTAGTTCCACAGCAGCCACCCACCAAATTGACTAATCCGTCCTTAGAAAAGCCATCAACTAGCGCAGAAGTAATCTCTGGCGTCTCATCAAAGCCGGTATCGCTCATCGGATTTGGCAGGCCTGCATTGGGGTAACACGACACTGCGGTATTGCAGATGCGCGCCAACTCCGCAATATAGGGGCGCATTAACGCGGCTCCGAGGGCGCAATTCAAACCAAATGTGAGTGGCTTAATGTGGCGCAAGCTGTTCCAAAACGCTTCGACTGTTTGTCCAGACAAAATACGTCCCGAGGCATCCGTTACTGTTCCAGAAACCATCACAGGTAACTTCACGCCGGTTTCCTCAAAAAATTCATCGAGGGCAAACATCGCCGCTTTGGCATTCAGGGTGTCAAAAATCGTTTCGACTAAAAAAAGATCGACGCCGCCTACATACAAACCTTCAATTTGCTCGCGGTAAGTATCACGCAAGGCATCGAAGCTAATGTTGCGGGCGCCCGGGTCATTGACGTCGGGAGAGATGCTGGCCGTCTTTGGCGTTGGCCCAATGGCGCCAGCGACAAAGCGCGGTTTTTCAGGCGTACTGAACTTGGCGCAGGCATCATGCGCTAAGCGTGCAGCCGCTTCATTCATCTCGCGAGCCAGGCCCGGCATTTTGTAGTCCTCTTGCGCCACCGAAGTTGCGCCAAAGGTATTGGTTTCAATGATGTCCGCGCCCGCATCCAAATAGTCTTCATGGATTTTTTGGATGATGTGGGGCTGCGTTAACACCAAAAGCTCATTGTTCCCCTTCAAATCTCCAGGATGATCGGCAAAGCGGGTATTACCCGGCAATCCACGGTAATCCGCTTCACTTAGCTTGTGTTGCTGAATCATGGTTCCCATGGCGCCATCCAAGATCAGGATACGGTCGTTTAGCAGCGCTGGTAATTCGCCGCCCCGGGTAAATGCCAAATTGGAACCGTTTGATTGCATTGTTTAAATAGAGGGGTTAATCTTAATAACCCACTATTCTAATGACTTTATCGGCATCAAGCTGACTTGGAGGCTGTATGTTTGGAACCATTCCTGAATTCAATCAAAGCATGGAAATGCTCAAGACCATGTGGGGGCAAGGGGTTGCTGCTGGCCAAAATGCAGGGCAATTTCCGTTTGCTGCCGATCCATCAAAAGGCCCTGCTGGATTTGCTGGCTTTCCAGGAGTTGACATTGATGAGCTTGAAAAGCGAATTAAGGACTTAAAAAGTGTTGAAAACTGGCTTTCCATGAACCACAGCATCCTTAAAACCACCATTCAAGGGCTTGAGGTTCAACACGCAACCCTCTTGGCGCTGAAGTCCTTTGGAGAGGCAATGACGCCCAAATCGGATGAAACGGCTGATTCAAGCAAAGAAACCAGTTCAGCTAAACCGCGGAAAACATCCACACCCCGTCGGAAGAAAGCACGCGGCGCAACTTTCCTTGACGCCACAGGTGATTGAGGTGGGCAATCGCCTCGCCCATTGCAAAACTCATTTGGTGGGTATCCAGGCTGCGCTTAAATAGCACCGGAACAATATCGCGGGCATGGTGGGGCACCTGACACGCGCCCATCGTTTCAGCCAAGCGGTCGACGTGGTGTTCTTGTAACTGCTTGATGCGGTAATGCAAGCCCTTGAAGGGTTTGCCATGCGAGGGCAGCACCACGGTATCTTTTGGCAGCGCTGTGTACTTTACTAAGGAATCCAAATACAGACCGAGCGGATCGGCGTCCGGCTCAGCATCATAAACGCTCACATTGGTCGAGATGCGCGGCAGCACCATATCCCCTGAAATGAAACAGCCTAGTTCGGCACAATAAAGACTGGCGTGTTCGGGGGCATGGCCATA
>JBEBBK010000169.1:0-3539 GCA_041158405.1 Pseudomonadota bacterium | reverse complement strand
TGCGGCAAAATTCCAATAGATCAGCATCGCTCTGTGGATTGTTGGGCTTAATTTCCCGGGTGATGAGCGATTTAAGTGGCTCGGTTTGCGCAATTTTCCGTGCAAATTTGACGGCCTCAACGCTCGTGTTTCGATCATGTTCCGTTGCCAGGTAATTTGCAACCATCTTCGGCGGCACTAAAGGATCGGTTGATTGAATGCGGACATGCCCCCTAGACTCTGGCCTTAACTGACAAACGGACATGGTGAACCCCGGAAAGGGGTGTACATTTCCGCCTGCCATATCGGCTGATAAGGTGGCCATATGGAACTGGATATCTGGCGTACGCGATGAGTCCATCACTTTAGTAAACAGTCCGCCTTGGTTAATTCCAATGGAAAGTGGCCCGCCCCGAAATAGGAGCCAATCTAGGCCTATCTTTACTTTGCCAAAAAGAGAAGAGAGCTCCACATTGGTTGATATCGGTTGGTTTAGCTCGTAAATCAAACGGTACTGTAGGTGATCCTGTAGGTTTTCACCAACGCCCGGAAGATCTTGAATGATGGGGATATTAAATTCGCGCAAGAGTGCGGCTGGGCCAATTCCGGATAGCTGCAATAGTTGAGGCGATTGCAGTGCTCCAGCACTCAAGATGATTTCTTTATTTGCCCTAATAACGCGCTTTTGACCGTCACGTATTAATTCGATAGCAACAGCGCGGCGCTCCTCAAAAATAATCCGCATGACCTGGCTATCCGTCAAGATGGTCAGGTTACTGCGCTGTTTGATTGGATTTAAGTAGGCGACTGCAGTGCTACAGCGCAAGCCTTTATGGGTTGTCAGTTGGTAATAGCCCACGCCTTCTTGGGTGAGGTTATTAAAGTCATCGGTTTCTGGCACGCCCAAGCGGGCTGCGCTTTTTATAAATGACTCTACCAGCGGGTGTTTTTTGGGAATGGATGATGCCTTCAGAGGACCGGTTTTGGAATGGAGTGGCTCACCTAGGCGATCATTTCCCTCCGCCTTTTTAAAATAGGGCAGAACATCATCCCAGCCCCAGCCCGTATTACCAAGATTTTTCCAGCCGTCGTAGTCTTCTTTTTGGCCACGAATAAAAATTAATCCATTAATAGAGCTGGATCCACCCAAGCACTTTCCGCGGGGCCAGTAAATCTTGCGCTGGTTCATTCCAGGATCTGGCTCTGTTTCGAATTTCCAATTGACCTTTGGATCCCACATGGTTTTCCCATACCCAATCGGTAGGTGAATCCACGGCGAGCTATCTTTTGGGCCTGCCTCAATTAAGCAAACTGAATTGCTATCCTCTTTTGACAGACGGTTTGCTAGAACGCAACCCGACGATCCGGCGCCAACCACAATATAGTCAAACTGATTGTCTTGCATTCGAGGCTACCCAGCCGCCCTCAGGCCTAAGATTTCACGCGCTAACTTTGCGTTCGCAACGGGTCGATTGTATTTAGTAGCCAACTCAGCAACGCGCGAGACTAATTCTGCATTGTCTTTTGCGACTCGCGTTTGGTCATATTTGATGTTGTCTTCCAGGCCAGTGCGCGCATGGCCACCCATTTCAAGTGCCCACTCATTTACAGCAAGTTGGTGCCTTGCAATTCCGGCCGCAGTCCATGTTGCATCTGGCATGATTTCTTTTAGCTCACTCACTAGAAATTCTAAGATGCTGCGTTTGGCTGGCATGGCATTGGGCACGCCCATCACAAACTGAACGTGTGCAGGAGCCTTTAGTAATCCACGTTTGATTAAATCAGCGGCGCTATACAGCATCGCCATATCAAATACTTCAATCTCTGGCTTGATATCGTATTTATTCATTTCATTCGCAAGCCCGTCAACAAAAGTGGGTGGATTCTCATAAATTCCATGGGGAAAGTTGACCGATCCCGTTGCCAAAGACGCCATATCGGGACGATGAAATAACATGGCGCCTCGCAAGGCTTGATCTTGACCCCTGCCCCCGGTAGAAAACTGAGTAATCATATCTGGGCAATGTTTTTTAATGCCCTCCTGGACTTTTGCAAACTGATCGGGATCGGAGCTCGGGCTCTCATCGGGCTTTCGCACATGCAAGTGGACTAAGGCTGCGCCTGCTTCATAGGCCTTGTGCGTCTCTTCGATTTGTTCGGAGACCGTGACTGGTAGGCCCGGACAGTCCTTTTTCCGAGGGATTGCGCCAGTAATAGCTACAGTAATAATCACGGGGCTTGAATTCGTCATGAAAACTCCAAATGGGATTAATCAGGTTGAGAGGGGGTATCGGACATGCTCTTTCGGATCGATAAAGCGGCTTGTTCTAAGTGGGGTATAAATGTTTTTGCGGTTTTAACGGAGACCCGTGATGCTGGGCCATGCGCCGCAATCGCTGCGAACATTTTATTTTTGCTATCGAGCACTGGGATGGCAATGCAAATGGAACCATCAAGGTATTCGCATTGATCAATTGCGTAGCCTTGGTTTTTAATCTTCATTAAGCTGGGGAGCAATTCCTTTAAATTCAGCAGCGTTTTGCTGGTAAATTTTTCAAAAGGACCTGGGCCAAGGGTACGCTCAATTTGCGCCGGACTCATTTGCGATAAAAATAACTTACCGCTTGCAGTGCAATGCAGTGGTACACGCATTCCAGCGCTGATATGAAGGCGAATGGGGGCATTGGTTTCAATGCGATCAATGTAGACAACCTCATTGCCATCCAGAATATTAAAGTTGCAGGTCTCGCCGATTTGATCAACCAATAATTTCATTGCTGCTATGCGCTCGGCACGAATTGGGTCCGAAAATAGCATGCTGGTCCCGATTGAGCGCAATCGAACCCCCGGCTGAAAGCGTCGGCCACTGAAATCACGCTCAATAAATCCCAGTGTATTTAAGGTATTGAGAAGTCGGAATGCAGTCGGTTTTGCAAGCCCGAGACCAGTGGATACATTTTCAAGCGTCAGAGGAAATTCAGAATGCGACACCATCTCAAGGATCAAAAGCACCTTTTCGGCCATGCTCGCTTTGGCGTCAATATCTGCTGCGGCCGCTTGTAAATTAGTCATAGGGTGATGTTTACGATATTAAAGTATTGTGAGGCCGCTCAATTAGGTATATACCCTTAAATCATTTCATCTGACGATACGTTACATTTCATTATATATACATACAACGTGACGCAAAGTGCCTACAAAAAAACTAAAAAAAAGTGTCGCTGCAGATTTGCCCAGTCAGCTGAAACCAAAAACGCGTGCAATTTTATCCAAGCCGAAGCCCTCCAGGGCTGCCTCTAGGGGTAAAACGGCCGTGAAGAGCCCTTCAAAAAATACCCGTAAAGCAACTGCTGTAGCAGACCAAAACGCGTCTTTTGGAATGAAGGAGGTAAAAGAGCTCATTTCATTAATTAAAGACTCTGGCAACTTTAATACCTTTGCTTATAAAACGGATGCCTTCGAGATCGAAATTAACGTTGGAAATGGCTCTATTCCAGCCCTAGCTGCTGCACCGCAAAGCCAGCCGATAGATCGGGTTGCAGCAATGCCGACCCCACCCA
>JBEBBK010000168.1:0-3560 GCA_041158405.1 Pseudomonadota bacterium | reverse complement strand
AATGCTATTGGCTGCGGCCTCGCTCCACAGTCGGTTCTCACGCAAATCTGGCTCTGCAGCGTCTTTCTTAAACTTAGGATCAAACCAGCGACCCTCATAAACGCCAGCCGAAGCCAGAAAATCAGCCTTAACTTCCCAGTAATCTTTAGAAATAAATTTACGAATCAGCTCTTCGCGCTCAACCACAATCGATAGGGTTGGCGTTTGCACGCGCCCCACCGTTGTCAGAAAGAAACCACCACTTTTACTATTAAAGGCGGTCATGGCGCGGGTGCCATTGATGCCAACCAACCAGTCGGCCTCGGAGCGGCAGCGGGCAGCATCCGCTAGGGGCTGCATGTCGGTATCGGAGCGTAGCGCACTAAACCCCTCGCGAATGGCGTTGGGCGTCATTGATTGCAGCCATAGGCGTTTGATGGGTTGACTTGCCTTGGCGTGTTGTGCAATCAGCCGAAAAATTAGCTCGCCCTCGCGGCCCGCGTCGCATGCGTTGACGAGTTCAGCGATATCTTTCCGCTTGATAAGTTTTTGTAAAACCTTGAGCCGCGATTCAGTTTTTACAATCGGCCGCAAGTCAAAGTGGGGAGGAACCACAGGTAAATTGGCAAACGACCATTTTCCGCGTTTGACGTCATATTCCTCGGGGGCGGCAATTTCCAAAAGATGACCCACGGCCGAAGAAACCACATATTGGTCGTTTTCAAAGTAATCGTCGAATTTAGTAAAGCCGCCTAGGGCCTTAGCGATATCGCTGGCAACTGACGGCTTTTCTGCAATGATCAGTGTTTTGGGCATGCCGCCTGCAGTCGATTTGGATGCGGTTTTGGTAGTTGCTTTAGCCACGCGTGAACCTAAATTAAGTACAGATTAGTCAAATTAAAGCCATCCATGCGGCGCTGTTTTGCGGCGCACTTCCTTTTTTATTATTAACCGATAAATCAAGAACTGTCCAAAATCCCGACTTTCCCCTGCATTTCCGGCTGATTTACATCGTTTTTATTTGACAGGAGCCCCTATAAATTCAGGCCTTGGGGCAGTTCAGCCAAAATGTCACCCAAGGTATGGACTAGCTTGGCCCCGTTTTGAATCAGGCTGTGGCACCCTTCCGAATGTCCCCCAAGTATCGAGCCGGGCACCGCAAAAACCTCTCGGCCCAGCTCTGCGGCAAGGCGTGCGGTGATGAGCGATCCCGATCGCTTGCTTGCCTCCACTACTACTACACCTAGGGCAAGGGCGGCAATTAGGCGGTTGCGCCTCGGGAAATGAAACGGGCGCGGACCCACTCCAGGAGGGAATTCCGATATGAGTAGGCCTGAATGAGCCACAGCCTGTGCGAGCACCAGGTGTTCGTAGGGGTAGACGCGATCAAGTCCGGTGCCGCAAATAGCACTGGTTTTGCCGAGGGGGGATTTCAGGGCCGCGTGGTGTGCGGCCCCATCAATGCCCCGCGCCAAGCCAGAAACAATCAAAAAACCAGCTTCTACAAGCCCCTTTGACAACTCGGATGCAATATACAGCCCTTGCAGGCTGGCATTGCGTGATCCCACAACAGCTATGGCCGGCCGCTCAAATAAAGCAGCATCACCGCATATATATAGAGGGCTAGGCGGATCGCTTAAATCAAGCAGGCGTTTTGGGTAGCCCGGTGAGCTGGGGTAAAGTAATTGCATGGGTGGATGGTTTCGCATAAACCAATTGTTGAGCACTGACTTTTGTTTGCCAATCAGCCCAGCCCGATTAGTCTGTAAGATAATTCCTCTATGACTGTGTTAACCGTTCTCCATTACCCAGATACCCGATTGCACAAGGTAGCAAAGCCCGTTGCTGTCGTGGATGGGCGTGTGCGGAAGATTGTTGCCGACATGGCGGAGACGATGTACGAGGCCCCCGGCGTTGGTCTGGCCGCGACCCAGGTGGATATACATGAGCGCATCATCGTGATTGACGTATCAGAGGAGCAAAACCAGCTGATGGTCTTCATCAACCCAGAGCTCGTCTGGGCAAGTGCGGAGAAAAAAGCATGGCGCGAAGGCTGCTTGTCGGTGCCGGAATTCTTCGATGAAGTAGAGCGACCCGATCAAGTTCTGGTGAAAGCGCTGGACGTAAACGGCAAACCATTTGAAATCAAGGCAGACGGCCTACTTTCAGTTTGCTTGCAACACGAAATGGACCACTTACTCGGAAAAGTCTTTGTTGAATACCTCTCCTTTCTAAAGCGCAATCGCATCTCTCTAAAAATGAAAAAGCGTGCCAAAGAGCTGGTAGGCCAACGCTGAGAAGGCGCCGATTATGAGGGTCGTTTTTGCTGGTACCCCGGAATTTGCGGCGCATGCCTTGGAGGCCATTGAAGCGGCGGGCCACACGATTGCATTGGTGCTGACCCAACCCGATCGGCGGGCCGGACGAGGAATGCATTTGCAAGCCAGCCCCGTGAAAGAATTTGCGCTGGGTAAGGGCATCCCGCTGCTACAGCCCGCATCCCTCAACACCAATAGCCTTGACGAGGCAAAAAGAGCCGACGCAATCGCTGCCTTGCACGTCATCGGCCAAACGCAGTTTGATGCAATGGTAGTAGTTGCCTATGGACTGATCATTCCGCAGCCCATGCTGGACCTGGCCGAGCAGCCTGGAAGGCATGGCGCATTCAATATTCATGGCTCACTGTTGCCACGTTGGCGTGGCGCCGCACCCATCCAGCGGGCCATTGCTGCAGGGGATGAGCGTACTGGTATCACCATCATGCAAATGGATGCAGGATTGGATACGGGCGACATGGTGATGAGCGAAGCAATTGATATCGGGCCAGATGAGACTAGCAGCAGTTTGCACGACCGCCTTGCCGAGCTAGGGGCCAGGATGATGTCGCGCTGTCTGGCCATGCTGGACGCACAAGAAGAAACAATGCGCACCCCCCAGAGTGACGAGGGGATGTGTTACGCCGAGAAAATACAAAAAACCGAGGCTGAAATTGATTGGTCTCAAACCGCAACCACCATTGATCGCCTGATTCGGGCGTTTGATCCATTTCCCGGCGCCAGCTCCTCGCTCAATGGCCAAAGCCTAAAGTTTTGGCGCGCCCGTCCTTTGGCGAAAGAGCTAGCAGACCAATACCAAGGAAGCCATCGTCCCGGATCGATTGTGGGTAAAAGCAAAGATGGTTTTGTGGTGTGGTGTATGGATGGCGGATTGGAGGTATTAGAGATACAAAAGCCAGGCGGTAGACGTACATCTGCAGCGCAATGGATTCAAGCAGAAAAGCCAGCGAGCGCATTGCAATTTACTAAAGCGACTATCTAAGCTGTGGATAAAAAGATGATGCATGGGCAATCACACGCGATGGGCAGCCCTGAATTGCCTTGCCCTCGGCTATCGCTAGTGAGGGAGTGGTGATGCCATCAACAGTGCCGCCCCAAAATCTGCCCTTATCGCAGGCAATCACGATTGCGGCGCAAGCCATTGGCGAAGTCATGTCGGGCAGGTCCTTGACCCACGTTTTAGAAGAGCTAGAACCGCAAGAGCGACCCATCGTTCAAAGCATTACGTTTGACACATTTCGTCGC
>JBEBBK010000167.1:0-3574 GCA_041158405.1 Pseudomonadota bacterium | reverse complement strand
TGGATACCGCAATTAAGCGCGCGCGCTATTTGGCTTTATTGCCATTCTCCGATCAACACAAGAAATAATTAGGAGCCCTCAATGCAAATTATCCTTTTAGAAAAAGTTATCAATCTGGGCAACCTGGGCGATGTTGTTCGCGTCAAAGACGGCTATGCTCGCAATTTCTTAATCCCACAACGCAAAGCCCGCCGCGCTACTGAAGCAGCGATTGCTGACTTTGCTGCGCGCCGTGCTGAGCTCGAGAAAGTAGCTGCCGAAAAGTTAGCCGCTGCCCAAGCGATTGGTCAAAAGTTAGCTGGCTTGGTATTGGAAATTGGCCAAAAGGCCGGTGTTGATGGTCGTTTGTTTGGTTCTGTAACCAACCACGACATCGCGGATGCCATGAAAGCCAAAGGCTTTGTGATAGAGAAAGCTGCTGTCCGTATGCCTACTGGCCCATTGAAAATGGTTGGCGATCATCCAGTAGCAGTGGCAGTGCATACCGACGTCGTAGTCGATATCAACATTCGTGTTGTTGGTGAGCAGGCCTAAGTTTTAATCGAGTCGCCTCATGGCTGATCAACGTCCCCGTTCCGTTACGCTAAATCCTGGCATGGCGGGATCTGGGGATGCAGCCGTGCAGGCCCTCAAAGTCCCTCCCCATTCAGTAGAGGCCGAGCAATCGCTGCTTGGTGGATTGCTGCTGGATAACACTGCCTGGGATCGCTTGGGCGCAGCGCTATCGGACAAAGATTTTTATCGTCCTGAGCACGCATTAATTTATAAAGTTATTCAGCGCCTTGTTGGTGATAATCACCCAGCAGACGTTATCACCGTCCATGAAGCGATTAAATCGGAGCAGGGTGGCGATTTAGTTGGGATTGATTACCTCAACTCATTGGCGCAAAGTACGCCCAGTGCTGCCAACATCAAAGGCTATGCTGAAATTGTGCGCGACCGCAGTATTTTGCGTCGTCTCATTGAGGTATCCGACAACATTGTTAATTCGGCTTTTGTTCCCGAAGGACGTTCGGTACGAACCCTGCTCGACGAGGCGGAATCCCGTATTTTGCAAATCGGCGAAGAGGGTAATCGCAAAGCCGATTACTTGGAAATCGAACCCCTACTGCGCGAAGTGGTTGCACGCATTGATGAGCTATACAACCGCCAAGGTGGCAGTGATATCACTGGCATTGCAACGGGCTTTATTGACCTCGATAAACAAACTAGTGGTTTGCAAAAAGGCGACTTAGTCATTGTGGCCGGAAGACCCTCGATGGGTAAGACCGCATTTGCATTAAACATTGCTGAGAACGTTGCGCTTGCCGAGGGGCTACCGGTAGTAGTGTTCTCCATGGAGATGTCCGGCTCACAACTGGCATCCCGTTTACTGGGATCAGTCGGACGCGTTGATCAATCCAGAATGCGCACTGGCAAACTCAATGACGACGAATGGCCGCGTGTGACGGATGCGATTGCACGCCTAAGCAATACCCAAATTTTAATTGACGAGTCGGGATCACTTTCCAGTTTAGAGTTGCGTGCACGAGCACGGCGCATTGCCCGTAATTTTGGTGGCACGCTGGGCTTGGTTGTGATCGATTACTTGCAGCTTATGAGTGGTAGCGGCGGATCTAGCTCTGAAAACCGCGCTACTGAAATCTCCGAGATCTCGCGCTCATTGAAATCGCTTGCCAAAGAGTTGCAGTGCCCCGTAGTTGCACTATCACAGCTCAACCGCGGCCTGGAGCAGCGCCCTAATAAGCGCCCCATCATGTCCGACCTGCGGGAATCGGGTGCGATTGAGCAAGATGCCGACTTAATCATGTTCATCTATCGTGATGAGGTCTATCACGCCGATACCACTACCGACAAGGGGATTGCCGAGATCATTATTGGCAAGCAGCGTAATGGTCCGATTGGAACCATTCGACTAAGCTGGCAAGGTCCCTATACGAAGTTTGATAACTTGGCGATGGGCTCGCCCGGTTTTTCTTCAGGCGGTTACGAGCCGTTTTAATTTAGCCTTTTAGTGCGCAGAAGATTATGCCCTCAATTGATTTAGCCAAAATTCAAGATCTGATTATTGATACAGTTACGGATGTAGGTATCAAAATACTCGGCGCCATTGCTCTCTGGGTAATTGGGCGTTGGTTGATCGGCCTTACTTTGCGCATGGTTCGTGGCGGTTTAGAGCGCCAGCAGATTGATCCGACCGTAGTGCGCTACGTTGGCTCGATTATTAATGTGACCTTAAATATCTTATTGGTCATTGGTATTTTGGGCTACTTTGGAATCCAGACCACTACCTTTGCCGCCTTGTTTGCAACTGCAGGCATTGCGATTGGCGCTGCTTGGGCCGGGCTTTTATCTAATTTTGCAGCGGGCGTTTTCTTGATTGTGCTGCGACCATTTAAAGTGGGCGATTTTGTAATTGCTGGTGGCGTGAATGGCACTGTAAAAGAAATCGGCCTGTTTTCATCGACCATTAGTACGCCGGATAATGTATCAACGATGGTTGGTAATAGCAAAATCTTGGGCGATACAATCCAAAACTTTAGCAACACTTCCTATCGTAGGGTGGATTTGAAGTGCCAATTACCTAATACGGCAAATCACGATGCTGCCATTGCTTTATTGAAACAGCGCATTAGCGCTATCCCCAATGTCCTAGCTACTCCTACAGTAGAGGTGAGCATCTTGGAAGTGAGTCCAGCCGGACCGGTCTTGGCGGTTCGCCCATACTGCAGCAATGATCACTATTGGCAGGTGTATTTTGATACCAATGCCGTTCTGAATACATTGCTCTCTTCGAACGCTACCTGAGCGTAGTCAACTACGGTTTTGCGTTGGCAATTCGGCGTGCTTCGGTATAGCGGGCTGCCCAATACGGGCTCGTCATTTGGTCTAGGCGGACCGTCCCCCCTTTGCTTGGGGCGTGTACGAAACGACCATGCCCTACATAGATTCCGGCATGGGAATAACGCTCTCCAGTTGTATTGAAAAACACCAAATCACCTGGAGCTGGGGCTGTATTTTGAATTGTTTGACCTGCCCGGCTCATTTCTTGAACTGTGCGCGGCAATTTAATTCCTGCAGCGTTGTTGTAGACATAGACAATGAGTCCGCTGCAATCAAAACCACCTGCGGGAGTGTTACCGCCAAAACGGTAAGGCACTCCCACTAGGCCCATTGCTGCGATGGAAATTCCTTCTGTACCAACGCTGGTATCTTCTTTGAATTTCGCAATCGTACTCGGAGGCGTTGGTCTGCGCGTAGGAGTACCACATCCAGCAAGAATCAGGCTGGGCAATAGCAGCGCAAGGCCAGTCACATAGATGCGTCTTGATGAAACATAAGCGCATCCATGTGAGCCAATACTAGAGGGCTTCTGCCGCATGGTCTGCTAAACGCGAACGCTCCCCGCGTGCCAAGGTAATGTGGCCACCATGGCGCCAGCCCTTAAACCGATCCACTACATACGTGAGGCCAGATGAACCCTCTGTCAGGTAGGGGGTATCAATCTGCGCAATATTGCCAAGGCAAATAATCTTAGTACCAGGACCTGCGCGCGTAACGAGGGTTTTCATTT
>JBEBBK010000166.1:0-3631 GCA_041158405.1 Pseudomonadota bacterium | reverse complement strand
CCACGCTCATTTTTATTGGATGCGGGAATCGACCCAGACAAAGATTTTAAACGGGTAGCGTACTCTGGGGCGCATGATGCAACCATTGCCTCGGTTGTGAGCGGCCGTGTTGATGCGGCAGCGCTCGATATAACGGTATGGCGTAAATTTGTGGCAGAAAAAAAAGTTGACACCAGTAAGGTCAACGTATTTTTCACAACCCCGCCGTACTTTAATTACAACTGGTCGGTGCATGCAGACATGCCAGCAGCGCAGCGTGAAAAAATTACGACAGCATTGCTTATTCTCAATATGAATAACCCAGAGGGTATTGAAATCTTGACCCTAAATCGTGCTACTAAATACATTCCTACTAAACCAGAAAACTACAAAGGTCTGGAAAATGCGGTACGTAATATCGGCTTGATTCGTTAATTGACTTCGTGCAGAGTCAAATTACTACTCGCAACGACTTTGGCATTGGGCTGAGCGATGTCACCGCTCAGCATCCCGCGGCATCGGTAGATGCTCCTCCAGCCATTCAAGGGCTTAGCTTAACAATCAATCCAGGGGAGCATGTCGCCATCATCGGCCCCTCCGGATCGGGTAAAACCAGCTGTTTACTAGTCATTGCCGCCGCCCTAAAAGTACGGTCCGGAAATGTCGCCCTAAATCACCAGTCCGTTTGGAAGCTGCCCACTCGTAAGCTGCAAAAGTTACGCGGCAATCTCTTTTACGCGCCGCAAACCCCACCACTACCGCCTCGGCAGCGCGTCATTACCGCACTCCTTGCCGCTAAGTTACCAGGACAGTCTTTCTTTACTAGCTTGATGAGTTTGATATATCCCCGAGATATAAAAGAAGCGAGTGACGCTCTTGCGCAATTTGACCTTGCGGATAAGCTCTGGCAACGGGTGGATCGCCTTTCTGGCGGCGAGCGCCAACGTGTGGGATTGGCGCGTGCCTTGCTGGCACCGGCAAAGATCTGGTTAATTGACGAGCCACTTTCCGCTTTAGATCCCACCCGAGCACGACAAGCAATTGAGAGTCTGATTGCCTATGCAAAAGAGCATGGGATTACTTTAATTACCAGCTTGCACCAAGTGGATGTAGCAACCAGCCAATTTCCACGGGTCATTGGCTTGCGTGATGGAAAGCTGGTCTTTGATCTTCCGAGTGGTGAAGTCAGTAAAGAACTTTTAGCAGATCTGTACAGGCAACATGAGCACGAGCTTGATCAAACTACACCTGTCTCACTAGATCTTCCCCCTGAGCCAGCTCCGGTCAAGATTATCCACTGTCGGTGATAAGCAGTGCCTGCGTCTATAGCCCCGCCAATGAACCCTGCGCTGAGAGATCCGGCTTGGATGGGTCGACTATTTTGGTTTATAGCCTTCATTGCACTCTTGGTGCCCGCTTTTGTCGCAACGGAGTTTAGGCCTTGGGTTTTGTTGGAAGCGGAAAATCTCAAAGTCAGCTCTCGGTTTCTAGGGGATTTTTTCCCACCCGATACCAAGCCTGATTTTTTATTGCTGGTTTTGAAGGAGGCATGGCGCACGATTGCGATTGCAACCGCCGGTACTTTTTTAGCGCTGCTACTGGCAATCCCACTGACATTAATCTCAACCCGTGTGTTGTCAATCTCATCCTTGTCGGGTCGGATGCACCATTTGCCTTTTGCCGTACGTCAACTCGTGCGTTGGGTATTAATCATCATTCGCAGTGTTCCCGAGTTAATTTGGGCCTTGGTATTTGTCCGGGTTGTTGGTCTTGGACCGGCTGCAGGGGTCTTGGCAATTGGTCTAACCTACGCAGGCATGCTGGGTAAGGTCTACACCGAGATCCTAGAGAGTGGCGATCATCAGGCATCTAGTAATTTAATGCGCAATGGCTCTAGCCGCTTACAAGCATTTTTTTATGGGGTCTTGCCACAGAACTTAACCGAACTAACTAGCTATACCGTATACCGCTGGGAGTGCGCTATTCGGGCATCTGCTGTACTTGGATTTGTTGGAGCAGGGGGCTTAGGTCAACAACTCGATAATTCGATGCGAATGTTTAATGGCGGCGAAGTGGCAACCATTTTGATTGTCTTCATGTTATTGGTTGGCTTAGCAGATCTATTAAGTGCATGGCTCAGAAAGATCCTGCAATGATCAATCCGCACCCAAATCCATGGTTTCGTTGGAACTGTTCTGTGTGCTGGGTCACATTAGGGCTAGTGCTATTAACGATCCTGAGTTTTTGGACTTTGGATCTTCAGTTAGAGCGCTTATTTTCGGTTGATAGCGCCAAGCGCATGGGGCGGTTTTTAGGTGAACTGTTGTCACCTGATGTGCGAGCCGTTTTTTTACATAAACTGTGGATCGCAAGTATTGAGACCTTGGCCATGTCGGCAGTCGGCACCATCTTGGCGGCTTTTTTTGGCTTACTGCTGGCGATCCCGGCTAGTAAAAGTCATCCTGGTGATCCTGCGCATTGGCGTTTTGTGTGCCGACTCATACTCAATGGTCTGCGCTCCATACCCGAACTCGTATGGGCAGCCTTAGTCTTGATATCGGCTGGATTAGGACCATTTGCCGGCACACTCGCATTGGCACTGCACACGACGGGCGTACTTGGCCGCTTATTTTCCGAGTCGATTGAGAACGCACCGCAAGCAGCAGCGCAAGCGCTGCGGGTGCAGGGCGCCTCAGAGAGTCACGTATTTTTATACGCCACCTTACCAACGATTATTCCGCAGCTGATGTCCTACTCCTTGTATCGCTGGGAGAACAATATTCGGGCAGCGGCTATTTTGGGCGTAGTAGGCGGTGGCGGCTTGGGACAAATGCTAGCGTTTCATATGGGGCTATTTCAGATGCAAGAGACCAGCAGTATCTTGATCGCCATGATATTGCTCGTCGTTCTGGTCGATACGCTGTCTTACGCTGCTCGGCGTCTGATATCACGCTAGCCCAAGCCCTTCCAAAAAAACAAACCGTGTGAGCCCGAAGCTTAGCTCTTCTGGCCCCTTCGTTTGGGCGTAAGTAAAGCTTGCGCCAACAGAGCCAAAATAGCCGCCGGAATTGCTCCAGCAAGCATGAGGGCATGATCATTCACAGCAAGCCCAGCCACGATGCGATCGCCGAAGCCGCCGGCGCCAACGAGCGCAGCTAGGGTACACGTACCTACGCCAATCACGGTAGCGGATGCAAGGCCAGTCATGATGATCGACCTAGCCGATGGAAGCTCGATGGATAAAAGCAATTGCTTGTTATTGCAACCCAGTGCGAGCGCCGCTTCTTTTAAATTAGCAGGCACTTCCATGAGGCCAATGTGGGTAGCATTCACAATCGGTAGTAAGCCATATAGAAATAGGGCGATAACGGCTGGAACAGCGCCAATCTGATCTAAGGCGGCTATTAGGATCGTTAGTAAAGCCAGTGACGGAATGGTTTGCAAGATTCCGGCCGCACCCAATATCCAAACTGCAAAACGCGGACGGCGCTGCGCCAGAACGCCCAAGGGAATGCCGACAAGAAGGGCGAGCGTTGAAGAGATGACGACAAGCAGAACATGGTCGCGCAGGGCAGTGAAAAAATCAGGCGCAAAGAGGAGCTTAAAAAAACGAGCGGAAGTCGATGTATTATTCGCTTCCCCGGATGCGGAA
>JBEBBK010000165.1:0-3643 GCA_041158405.1 Pseudomonadota bacterium | reverse complement strand
CGCGCAACCTTTACGCCGTCTGCCGTATGGGTATCAATCATCACGCCATACTTACCATCCACATCCTGAATGGTCTTCAGGCGATCAGTATGGGTGCTTCGACCTGAGGCAAAACCAAACTGCTGCATCGTAGCGTAGGCGGGGTCATTCGATAAATCAAAGCCGCCGGTTTCTTCGACTTGCTTGAAGAGAGCGGCTGTACGCTTACCGTCTTGCGAAAGCAAATCAAAAACAAAGCGCTCAAAATTACTGGCCTTGGAAATATCCATCGATGGACTCGAGGTATGCAAGGTTTCGGCAGATTTGCGCGCACGGTATATCCCTGTACGGAAGAATTCATCGAGCACGTCGTTTTCATTGGTGGCGACCACCAAGCGCTCAATCGGTAAGCCCATCATGCGGGCAATGTGCCCGGCACAGACATTACCAAAATTACCCGAAGGAACGGTGAAGGATACCTTTTCAGAACTCGTTTTCGTTGCCAGCAAATAGCCTTGAAAGTAATACACCACCTGCGCAAGAACGCGCCCCCAATTAATCGAATTAACTGTGCCAATCTGGTATTTGGCTTTGTATGCCAAATCATTACTGACTGCTTTGACGATGTCTTGGCAGTCATCAAAGACGCCATCTACCGCGAGATTAAAAATATTCGGATCTTGCAAGGAGTACATTTGCGCCGACTGAAAGGCGCTCATCTTACCCTTGGGGGAAAGCATAAACACCCGTACGCCTGATTTACCGCGCATGGCGTATTCAGCTGCGCTACCGGTATCGCCTGAAGTGGCGCCCAAAATATTGAGATGTTGATCTGCACGCTTGAGCGCATACTCAAACATATTGCCCAGCAATTGCATGGCCATGTCTTTAAATGCCAAGGTAGGGCCATTCGATAAACTGAGCAAACCAATGCGCGTACCGCCCTCCTCGCCCAGCCAATGCAGCGGCGTAATGTCACTCGCCTTGTCTTCGGGGCGGCCATTGCTATAAACGGCAGTGGTATAGGTTTTGCGTAACAGCGCGCGCAAATCAGACTCTGGAATATCAGGGCAATATAGGCTCAACACTTCAAACGCTAAGTCCGCATAAGAAAGTCCACGCCAAGAATCCAATTGGGCTGCAGTTACTTTCGGGTACTCGACTGGCAGATAAAGCCCACCATCAGGCGCCAATCCCCCCAACAGAATTTCGAGAAACGATTGCTCTGGGCTATTGCCGCGGGTCGACTGATAACGCATGGTGCTTTAGGATAAATTTTCGAGGCGAATTTTAACGATCTCGCCAACGACGGTTTTCAGCCCTTGCATATCAGCAATCGCAGCGAGCATATTCTTTTCTTTGGTTTCGTGCGTGAGCATGACAAGGTCGGTTTGACTCTCACCCTCATTCGCTTCTTTTTGCAAGAGTGCATCGATCGAAACGCCATGGGATGCCAGTATTTTTGTAATGTCTGCTAATACCCCAGCTTGATCGGCAACACGCAAGCGCAAGTAGTAACTGGTGGTGATTTCGCCGATGGGCAAAACGACGGTGTCGCGCACGGCATCGGGCTGGAATGCCAAATGCGGCACTCGATTTTCGGGGTCGGCCGTCATTAAACGGGTGACATCCACTAAGTCAGCGATCACCGCAGAAGCGGTGGGCTCTGAACCGGCACCTTTGCCGTAGTAAAGCGTGGTACCAACCGCATCGCCAAATACCTGCACTGCATTCATGGCGCCCTCCACATTGGCAATCAAGCGTTTACTTGGTATCAAGGTTGGGTGAACTCGCAATTCAATTCCGGATTTTGTTTTCTTGGTGATGCCGAGCAACTTAATACGGTAACCGAGTTGTTCTGCATATTTGATATCGGTTGCCGCTAAGTTCGTGATGCCCTCTACATACGCCTTATCGAATTGCATCGGAATGCCAAACGCAATCGCACTCATGATGCTGACCTTGTGGGCGGCATCAATGCCTTCAATATCAAACGTCGGATCCGCCTCTGCGTAACCCAAGCGCTGCGCCTCTTTTAATACCGTTGCGAAATCAGAACCTTTGTCGCGCATCTCCGACAAAATGAAATTGGTAGTGCCATTAATAATGCCGGCAATCCATTCGATTCGATTTGCGGTCAGCCCTTCGCGTAAGGCTTTGATAATCGGTATACCGCCTGCAACCGCAGCCTCAAAGGCCACCATCACACCCTTGGCATGCGCGGCTTTGAAGATTTCGTTGCCGTGGACCGCAATTAAGGCTTTATTGGCTGTAACAACGTGCTTACCTGCAGCGATGGCCTCGAGCACCAAATCCTTCGCAATGCCATAGCCACCAATCAGCTCAACCACGATATCAATCTCGGGGTTGGCAATGACCGCACGGGCATCGCTAACAACCTGTGCGCGATCACGAACTAATTCTTTGGCGCGCTCCACATTGAGATCGGCGACGGTGTGAATACGAATACCACGACCAGCACGGCGCAGAATCTCATCTTGATTGCGTTCGAGGACCGTGAAAACACCCCCACCAACAGTTCCAATACCTAATAGACCAACTTGAATCGGCTTCATGATGCCTTTGTAGCGAGTGATGCAGTGGCGGATGGCTTGCCATGCTTTTGACGATAACGCTCCAGAAAACGCGCAAAGCGGCCAATGGCATCTTTCAGCACATCTTCGTGGGGTAAGAAAACAACGCGGAAGTGATCTGGCTTGACCCAGTTAAAGCCGGATCCCTGAACCATTAAGACCTTCTCTTCGCGCAGCAAATCGGCAATGAATTGCTGATCATCCTCAATCGGATACATCTCTGAGTCTAATTTTGGGAACAAATACAGTGCCGATTTTGGCTTCACACAACTCACTCCAGGAATGGCAGTAATCAACTCCCAAGCAAGATCGCGTTGCCGAGCCAATAGCCCTCCTTTGGCAACGAGATCATCGATGCTTTGATAACCTCCAAGCGCAGTTTGAATGGCGTACTGCCCAGGAACGTTGGCACACAGGCGCATCGAGGACAACATGTTTAATCCCTCGATGTAATCCTTGATGCGTGACTTATCCCCCGAAACCACCATCCAGCCCGAGCGGTAGCCGCAGGAGCGGTAATTTTTAGATAGTCCATTAAAGGTAATGATGACGACATCGGTTGACAGTGAGGCAAGGGAGACGTGCTGCTCCTCGTCGTAGAGCATCTTGTCGTAGATTTCATCGGCAAAGAGAAGGAGTCCGTGCTCGCGTGCAATTTGTGTGAGCTCGGTCAGCACTGCTTTGGAATAAATCGCCCCCGTTGGATTGTTTGGATTGATCATCACAATCGCTTTGGTGCGCGGGGTAATTTTGGAACGCAAGTCGGCCAAGTCTGGCGCCCACTCTTTTGCTTCGTCGCACAAGTAATGGATGGGAGTGCCGCCCGACAAACTAACGGCAGCAGTCCACAAGGGATAGTCTGGTGCGGGAACTAAAACCTCATCGCCATTGTTTAGCAATGCATTCATCGCGAGCACAATCAATTCCGAGACGCCGTTGCCGGTATAAATGTCATCCAAGGTGACACCCTGAATGCCTTTTTCTTGGCAGTACTGCATGACGGCTTTGCGGGCTGCGAAAATGCCTTTGGAATCGGAATACGCAGAGGCATTGCTTAAATTTCGGATCAT
>JBEBBK010000164.1:0-3653 GCA_041158405.1 Pseudomonadota bacterium | reverse complement strand
GACCAGCTCAGCTAAGAACTCGGTTAATCCTGCAATAACGGAGCGCTTAGAGTGGCAAGAGCTGTTGACAGAAAAAGTAGGGGGAGATTTAGCGGAGGCAAATGCGCGAAGTGGATTTCGGTTTTCAGGGAAGTCGATTGCATTTCTTTCCTTTGGCATTGTGATTGCAGCAATTGTGTTCAGCTTGAACTCAAAATACGATATCGCATACCAGGTCGCTTCACTGCTTGAGCGAGAAGCAAAGCCACCAGAAGCTCCTCCGGCTGAAGTAGCTAAAGTGGTGACTGATGAAGCAAAAGCCGAAGCCCCAAATGCGCCTGCCGAGGTGAGTCAAGAGGTCAAGCCTCCTGAGGTAGCTGCGGCAGCAGGTCAATGTCCCTTAAAACAGGATGGGCAATTGTTCACGTATCAAACTGCGAGCCCAACCAAGGCTGGTGACACTGTTAATATAAAAACATTAATTAAGCAGACAATCTGTTTTATTGATGGGGGTGGCAAGCAGCTTGTCATTGCCTTAGAGGCGAACACTGCCCATGCCTTTAAGGGCGTAGCGCCTTTTACGGTTCTGGGTCAAGATTTAGACAATGTAGAGATGTTTTTTCAGGGTTGGCGAGTACGGCTACCAAACGCAGGATCGAAGCAAGTGAAGTTAGTCGAGGTTAATTGATAGCGCGCTATCGTGTGCGCTAATTTTCTGAGGTATCAACATGTTCGAATTTTCTAAAAAAGGCCCAATGGCCGACACGCAACTGAGTTATGCAAGCACGATTGGAGCTGGCTCCACGATTAAGGGCAACTTCACGCACCGTGGGAATGTACTGTTATCTGGCCATCTGATGGGGGATATGCATCAAGAGGACGATTCCGCTGGATCGCCTGATGGCTACACTGCTGTCGTTGGTAAAGCAGGATTTCTCGAGGGCAATATTTACAGTTCCCATGCCATCATTATTGGCCGTATTGAAGGCTCGGTTTATGCAAAGGGCCGTGTTGAAATTTATCCTGGTGCTATTGTGAATGGTGATGTAACGTATTCACAGATTAACGTGCATCCGGATGCCAAGGTCAATGGCCATTTAAAGTGTTTGCTTTCAGATTCAACGGCGCATTTGGCTAGCGAACAGACGGATGCGGGCTTAAACAATGTGCTGCCGATAAAAAAGGCGGAGGGCTAGTCAATACTGCAGGCGCACATGAAGGGTGCCTAGCGCCTGCTTTCTCAAATGAATCTCTTTACGGCATAAAAGCCACTCAGCAACTGCGGAGAAAAGCCTACTTGGGGTAGGCGACGTTCTTTTGCAAATCTTGCAGCATCCACGTCTTGGTTAAGTCGCCAGTGGGACCAAATGCAACGAAGGCATAAAGCAGCCCCAAAACCAGCGATGCAATCAATAACACTTTCAGATTGGTGTGGTCACGCGCAGTTGGAGCAAGCTTAGGCGGAGCGTACTGCTTTGGTGGGGCAAATAGTTCTGGAAATGCAGACTCAACCGCCGCATTCGCATTTTTAACATGACGATGAACGCGCTCTTCGCTCATTCCTTGTTGAAGTCCGAGAGCGGCGCTCTCATATTCCTTACTCGCAGACTCTAGGGACTTAGCAATGTGCATGTAGCGTTTTTGGCGCTCGTTGAATTCCGGGGTCGTCATGGGCCTACTCACAAAAGTATATAGAGATTTAGATCAAAAATTTACTAACAACGTACAACATGAGTCCAGAGATTAAAAGGTATCCAAAGCCTTTTGCAAGGGCGCGTTCAACCCCTTTTTGAACGATCCTATTCTGTATACCCTCGTCCGCCACGATGTTCTTAATATTCCAGAGATCCTTTCGAATCACGTTCAGGCTTTCATCTGATTTGCGGTCCCTTTGTGCAAGGGTAGAGCTAATCTCCGCCATGTGCGCATTTATTTCTTTTAGTTCCTTGATTGCGTCATCCAAATTACCCATATTTATCCCAAAATAGTGTTTGTGCGAATGGTTTGAGGCGTAAGCACGTCGACATTGACGAATATTCTAGATTATTGCAAATCTGGCAACTCGCCTACGAATTGCTGGAAACCTAAAGATTATGCTTTATAGTAACCCTGAGCCGGTGTAAAGGCTTAAACGTTAATGATTCCCTCTTAAAGATAACTCGTAGCATGGATAGCAAACCCCAAACAATCGTAGGTCGGGTAATGTCCTTAGCAAAAAAAATTGCTAAGGGTTTGCTGTATGCGTTAGCTGCTTTGGTATTGGTCTATCTTGCTTTTAAAGCTTGGGAATACACCGCCGAATCAGGTCAGCAGCAGGCAACGAAAGTGGTGCAGGGTGAGCAAAGTGAACAGTTTACAAATTTAAGTAAGCAGATCGCCACGTATTCTCCACTGGTCGTTGGCGGCTCCTCACTCCAGTTTGTGAAGCGCGCAGTAAATGAGCCTCTATTTCAACATCTGCTTGGCAGTAGTTACCAAACCTTCATTACTGCTCTGGAAGACAGCGTAGCTTTAGTTTACGTAGGGCCATCTATTTTTGGGGCGGGATGCCAAAAATTGGGGTGCACACTATCCCGAGCTGCCTACCTAATAGATCCCAGTAAGGGACGTGTTTATGCCGCTATGATCGAAAATGGCCAAACGCGGTATTTTGGTTTTACAGAAGGTGAGGCAATTCCGCCTGCGTTTGAAAGTTGGGCCACGAAACAGATTGCGGCGGACTCAAAATGAGCACCTGTTTCAGCAAATGCAAACCGCTCTTTCGATTCAGCGTCGCTTGTGTCTTAGTGATACTGGCTTGCGGTGCGGATGCAAAGCCCCCTCAAGAATCGAATATAAGCAAAGCTGCAGATCCTAGAGCAGCAAAAAAAACGAGCAACGATAGCGATATCGTACTAAGTAAAAACGCCCAAACTACCTTGTATTTGCTTGCAGGTTGGGGCAAGGCCGAAGGCTCTACCACTTGGTATACCGTCTCAGCCCACTTTAATAAAGACCAAATCGCCCCCGAGGGCAAGCCATTCAATTTGTTTAGCGCCAGTGGCGCCTTGGATTGCAAGGCAAACTCCTATTTTTATTACCGAACGTCCTATTTGTTTTTTGATGCGAAGACGGGGTCGTTGAATGAGGTGTATTTTGAAAAGAATAAAACCAATTCAATACCCATCGATGCTGGTAGCATCGAAAGCGATGTTAAAAATACGATTTGTAAGTAATTCATCGAGCGCTGAAGTCAGTTATGGCACTCAGCAAAACCGCCGCCGCACCCTTGCCTAGCAATCCAGTGGATCCCGATCCAGCCGAAGCTGCAGAGCAGTTTAAGCTTCACTTGGCGCATTTGCAGGATATTCTGCAGGGGGCAAATCGTCAAGCCATGATTGATTGTCTGACGCAGGATCCGAGCGCGACGCCATTTCAGCGCCGTATGCTGATGGAATTTCTGGATGGGGTGCATAAGACCGGACCCGCTAATCGCGATGAGTTAACCGGAATGTTGACGCGATCCAGTCTGTTGGATCGGTTTTCTCAAAAGAACCCTTCTACACACACTAAGAAAACTGCCTTAGCCTTGTACTTTATCGATTTGGACGGGTTTAAGCGCGTTAACGATGAGCACGGGCATGCAATCGGCGACCGGGTTTTGACTGCAGTAGGCGCCCGCATTCAGGGCGCGA
>JBEBBK010000163.1:0-3664 GCA_041158405.1 Pseudomonadota bacterium | reverse complement strand
GTGGCATGAGCGATAAAGAGCTTTTGGCTGCTGCCGAATACGCAAAACGAATCCAGCTCTATGATCGGACCGTCAACACGGCAGATCGAACCAAAGCAGAGCATGATTTCACCTTGCGATTTCCAACACCCTACCGCGATGAACTTACTCCCATCGCCCGTCAAATTGATCTCAATTTAGCGTGGGCTTATGGATTAATTCGGCAGGAGTCACGCTTCATCATGAATGCCACCTCATCCGTGGGCGCTTCTGGTTTGATGCAAGTCATGCCCAATACAGCGAAGTACGTTGCTAAGAAAATTGGCATGACCTCGTATACGCAGGAAAAATTGAAAGACACCAATACCAACTTAACCCTGGGAAGCAATTATCTCAATATGGTGCTGGTGGATTTAGATGGATCGTGGGTGTTGGCATCGGCGGCCTACAACGCCGGCCCATCCCGTTCTAAGCTATGGCGCGAGCGCTTAAATGCTCCAGTCGAGGGCGCGATTTTTGCAGAGACAATACCCTTTCATGAAACAAGAGTCTACGTTAAAAATGTAATGTCCAATGCCAGTTATTACTCAGGCGTGATGACTGGTCAAACCATTTCTTTAAAACAGCGCCTTGGAATCATTACTCCCAAGGCTGCAATACAAAGTGAGTTGCCATGAAATACGATGTACTAGTAATCGGCGGTAATGGGTTTGTGGGCAGCGTGCTGGTACGCAGACTGCAGCGTGAGGGCTATTCGGTTTTGTTGCCAACGCGCCATTTGGCAGCAGCGCGGGATTTTCGTTTGCTGCCCAGCGTCCACCTACTTCAGGCCGACGTCAATGATCAAGTCACTTTAAATAGCCTATGCAGTCAGGTTAAGCCAGGCGGCACGGTCATTAATTTAGTCGGTGTTTTGCACGATCGTCCTGCCAAGCCCTATGGCAAAGTATTTGAGCGTGCCCACGTTTTACTACCAAGCCACTGCATCGCTGCAATGAAAGCCAATGGCACCAAGCGCTATTTACACATGAGTGCATTGGGTGCAGACTCACACGGACCATCGATGTACCAACGTAGCAAAGGCGATGGCGAATCGGCAGTTCGGGCCAGCGGATTGGATTGGACTATTTTTAGGCCTTCCGTCATTTTTGGACAAGACGATCAATTCATCAATTTATTTGCCAATTTAGCAAAAGTATTTCCAGTCATTCCCTTGGCAAATTCGCAGGCACTGTTTCAGCCAGTCAGCGTCAATGATGTGGCTGCCGCATTTGTCGCCGCGATTACGATGAAGCAAACCATTCACCAAACGTATTCCTTGGTTGGTCCTGAAGTGCTTAGCATGGCAGAGCTGGTTCGTTTTGCGGCCTTAAAGGCAGCAACCACAACGCGTGTTATTCCGATGCCAGCCTTCGTAGGTTATCTACAAGCTTTGATGTTCGAATTCTTGCCCGTGCCCACCTTGATGTCGCGCGACAACATTGCATCCATGCAGTTACCCAACGTATTGCCGCCGGCTGCAGCAGATGATCTGATCACGACCTTCGGCATATCGCGCCAATCCATTCGGAGTCTGTTGGCTTGAACATATACGCCGTTGGCGGAGCAATACGGGACGCTGTTATGGGTATCCCGGTGAATGACATTGATTATGTGGTGGTCGGAAGTAGCGCTGAGGAGATGATTGCGCTGGGCTACCAGCCGGTTGGTAAAGACTTCCCGGTCTTTTTGCATCCCCAGACTCATGCCGAATATGCCTTAGCTCGGACCGAACGAAAAACAGGTGTTGGTTATCAAGGATTTCATTTTTATGCCGATCCTTCGATCACCTTAGAGCAAGATTTACAACGGCGTGACCTCACCATCAATGCTATGGCTCAGCGCGTCGATGACACCGGCGCGCCTGTCGGCCCTATCGTTGATCCCTATGGCGGGCAAAACGATATAGAGGCTAAAGTATTTCGCCACGTATCTCACGCATTTGCAGAAGACCCCTTGCGTTTATTGCGCATTGCTCGGTTTGCTGCGCGCTTTCCAACATTCACCATTGCATCCGAAACACAAGAGGCGCTGCAGGCTATTGTGAAATCGGGTGAGTTGTCGGCACTATCGCCTGAGCGCGTATGGCAAGAGCTGGATCGAGGCATGGGTTCAGTAGATCCACTACGCATGGTTGAGGTACTTTTGGAGACTGGCGCTGCAGATCAATTCTTGCCGCAGCAATTGATTGCAGTGTGCGGCAATCAGCAACTAAAAAAACAGCTGGCTACTAACCTTGACTTATTGGCAGCGAACCAAATAACAGACATCGATTTAGTTTGTGCAGTAATGTTGGCTGATCTCAGCGAAGGGGAGATTCGGCAATGGTCAGAAACAATCCGCATGCCGCATGGCACCCGAGATTTTGCAGAACTGTTTTCGGCGCTAAAAAAAAGGGTGACGCAGCAAGGCTATAGCGCAGTTGATGTTCTTTCCTGGTTTAACCGAGCCGATGTTTGGCGCAAGCCCGAGCGCGCAGAGAAATTAATCGCTCTGGCTGGTGTTTTAGGTTTGCAGATAGAGCGAATCAGCTCCGCCCTAGCAGCAGCGCAGGCCGTTGATAGTCAAGCCGTGATTCAGAGTCTTTCGGCAGCAGAGCAGCAACAGGGCGAATGCATTCGAGCGGCCATCTATGCTGCACGCTTACAGGCTGTGGAATCGGTTACGGCCACCTAGTCCTGGAAGTGAATCCAAGGGTGGTGAATTCATGCCTTTGGTAAATGCAAATACTTTAAACAACTCGCCCATCTCCGCTTCCGATAGCAATTTTTGCAAGGCGTTAGATACCGGTAAAAAAGCAGTGGCATTGGCTGGATCCATTTTTTCTAAAACCAAATCCCCAATACCAGCTTCTAACAAGAAGTTACCTTGATTGTTAAAGTAGATTTCCTTTGCTCCGGTAGCAAGGGCTGCACTCGAAATCGAAGACCATTCAACATGGCTGGTTAGGTCACATAGACCTGGCAGATACAGTGGATCTGTAATCGCATGGTGGCGATGGTGCGCCATCAATGTCCCCTGCTCACGCTGCGGGTGAAAAAACTCGCTCGCCGGGAAGCCATAATCCAGCGTCACAAAAAGACCACTCGTCAGAGCCTGAGTTACAGACTTAATCCACGCCACACTATGTGGATGAATTTCTGTGGTGTAGCCCTCGGCGAAGGAGTGCGTAAGAAGAAGATCAGGCAATAATTTTGGGTCGACTGCTGGCCCGCTCTCTAAAGTGAAGGCGCCATTTTTAATTACTACCCCTTGCAAACACCACATTCTATTTTGGTAAACAATGCGTTCGCACGGTATCGCATCCAGGACTTCATTTGCAATGATGACACCCTCAAATTCGCTTGGCAGGGCGCTGAGCCAGTCAATTGCGGTGGAGTATTGGAGACTGTTTTTAGTTTCTTGTAAGAAGGTACGCTGACGCTGCGCTAAATCGGGAGCGATTTCGAGAATGCCATAGTGATCTAAGGGAAAATCAAGCTCCCTTAAGCGATGCAGGATGGATGCCGCTAACTTTCCTGTACCGGCACCAAATTCGAGAATACGGGTTGGTTTACCTTGCGATCGAAATGCCTCTAAGACCGGCAGGATGGCATTGGTCAGTGCCATACCAAAAAAAGGACTAATCTCTGGGGCGGTAGTGAAG
>JBEBBK010000162.1:0-3666 GCA_041158405.1 Pseudomonadota bacterium | reverse complement strand
CGACCGCCTGCGCTGCGTCTTCCGGTAATTCAATATTGGCCAAGAGTTCAATTTGAACGCCATCGCGCGTCTTGGTATCGGAATATTTAATTTGCTGTAACTTCTGCGCTTCAGCCAGCTCAGTTTGTTGTAAAGCACGGTAGTCTGCCAACAAGCGATCGCTGGGTGAAACCACCACCACGCCACGGTCACCATCGAGTACCAGCCAATCGCCGTGGCGAATAATCTCGCTAGCATGGCGCGCACCCACAACCGCAGGGATTTCCATGCTGCGGGCCACAATCGCGGTGTGCGAAGTACGACCACCAAGGTCGGTAACAAAGCCTTTAAATGCATAGTCCTTAAACCGCAACATGTCATGCGGCGCAATATCATGCGCCACAATGATGGCGTCGACTCCCGCATCGGTTGGCGCCAAAAAATCGGGCTGAGGCAGTCCATCCTTTTGTTGTGAGTGCAGCGCCTTTAAAACCCGCTCTGCCACCTGCCGAATATCGTGGGCACGCTCTTTCAGATAAGGATCTTCGATTTCTGCAAATTGCTCCAACAAGTCGTTTAGCTCGGTTGTCAAAGCCCAAGCCGCATTAAGGCGTTCGGTCCGTATCAACTTCAACGGCTTTTCGGCCAACGTAGGGTCAGCCAAAATCATGCTGTGGACATCCAAAAATGCAGCCATTTCTTGTGGTGCATCTTTCGGTAATCCACCGCGTAGGGTGGTTAACTCCGATTGAACCTGCTTAAAAGCTGCAAGCAGTCGCTTGGCTTCTGCTTCCTCTTGCCCAGGATCGATGAGGTGGTGACTGACTTCGAGAGCCGCTCTGGAGATGAGCACGGCTCGGCCAATGGCAATGCCCTTGGATACCGGAATGCCATGCAATGAAAAGGTCACGGTTTATTCGCCCTCACCGAAGCGATCATTAATCAATGCAGTAATAGCCTGCATGGCTTCTTCTGAATCTGTTCCGATTGTTTCCAGGGTTACCGTGCTACCAATGCCTGCAGCCAACATCATCACGCCCATAATGCTCTTGGCATTGATTTGACGGCTACCTTTACTCAGAAGTACTTCGCACTGGTATTGCGCAGCGAGTTGCGACAGCTTGGCCGATGCTCTGGCATGAAGCCCGAGTTTGTTGATGATGGTGATTTCAGCGACTGGCATGATTAATCCTCAACCTCGGTAGTTTGTGCATTGGCGACACCGCCTAAACGCAAGATACCATTTTGACCACCCTGCAGTGTTTTTTGTGTCAACGCATCCAATGCTTCGTCTTTATAGGACACCGCACGCATGAGCATAGGCAGATTAAGTCCCGCCAAAATGTGGACTTTTAATTTCATACCCGCGCTATTTTGCTGCGACATCAGGCGTGAGGCAACGTTCGCTGGGGTTGCGCCCATCACATCCGTCAAGACCAGCAACTCGCCATGCGTTTCAACCGCCTTGGCAGCAGCCAATACCCGCTCGAAACTGATTTTGGCATCCTCGTGTGCCGGGATATCGACAGCCTGAATGTGCTCTGGTACCGAGCCATACACATGCTCGGCAAAGCTCAGCATGGCGCTGGCTATCGGAGTATGAGCAATGATCAGAATTCCGGCCATATTAGTGCAAGGCTTTTTCTAAAGCGCGCAGCCAAATGGCAGCGACATCGCAATCGGTCTGCTCCGTAATTTCCACAAAACACGTTGGGCTGGTCACATTGATTTCCGTTAGGTAGCCACCAATTAAGTCTAAGCCTACCAAGAAAAGTCCTTTTTGCCAAAGCAATGGAGCCAAGTATTGCGCGACCTTCATTTCCTGAGGGCTCAAAGGCATCGCCACGCCCTTGCCACCAGCCGCTAAGTTGCCGCGAATCTCTGTGCCTTGGGGAATACGCGCTAAGGCATAGGGAACGACCTCACCAGCGATGAGCAAAACGCGCTTATCGCCCTGTTCAATCTCCGGCAAAAAGCGTTGCACCATTAAGGTACGCGCGCCATTCTCACCAAGGGTTTCAACAATGCTGGCTAAATTGAGGCCATCGCCTCCCACCCGAAATACGCCCATGCCACCCATACCATCAAGAGGCTTAATCACAATATCCGAATGCTTTGCATGAAATGCCTCCACCTCAGCAAGGTCTCGCGTGACTAGGGTGGGAGGAATCAAGTCAGGGTACTCGGTAATCGAGAGCTTCTCTGAATGCTCCCGAATCGCACCCGGCTGATTAAATACCCGCGCCCCCTGACGAACAGCAGCAGAGAGCAGCCAGGTGGTGTTGAGGTACTCAATATCAAAAGGCGGGTCTTTACGCATCAAGGTCGCAGAAAAATCGGCTACTCGGCGTGACTCAATTGCGCCCACTACAAACCAAGATGCACCACTGGACTTAATCGCTAGAGGCCTGCAGTCGGCTACTACACTATTGTCTTTCCAAACAATGCCGCGCGTTTCGACAAACCACAGGCGATGGCCCGCTCCTTGAGCAGCGCGCATCATTGCCAGCGTTGAATCCTTCTGTATCGCGAAGGAATCCAAGGGGTCGGCAATGAATAAAAAATCCAATGGAATATCTCGGTAGCTTTACTTACGCCACTTCTGCATTAGGGTCGGTACGCTCTAACTCGAGCGATGAGGCCAATAAAGCAAGGCGGGCCACTACACCATATAAATAGAATCGATTGGGAGCAGCACTGCCGGGTTTTGCGTGGTAATCCGGCATGGCATTTTGCTCGAATGCCAAGGGTACAAAATGCATACCGGGTGCATTGAGGTTCTCGTCGGGACCTCGATCTGTATGTACGCGATAAAAGCCGCCCACAACATAGCGGTCAATCATATAGACCACGGGCTCGGCAACCGCCTCATTGACTTTTTCAAAGGTGTACACACCCTCTTGAATAATCACATCACTAACCTCAAGGCCTTCTTTAACCACGCTCATCTTATTGCGATCACGGCGATTGAGGTTTTTAAGCTGGCTTGCATCATTCACCACCATCACACCCATGCCATAGGTTCCGGCATCGGCTTTGACTACGACATACGGCTTTTCTTTTATGCCATATTCACGGTATTTTTTAGCGGTCTTTTTTAATACTTGCTCTACTGCTGCTTGCAATTCTTCTTCGCCCTGACGCTCATGGAAGTTCACATTGCTACAGCTGGTGAAGTATGGATTGATCATCCATGGATCAATGTTAACGAGCTTGGCAAACTTCTTCGCCACTTCATCGTAAGCCTCAAAGTGATTTGACTTGCGGCGAATATGCCAACCGGCATGTAATCCCGGCAACAAATATTGCTCGTAGATATTTTCTAGTATGGGCGGAATGCCTGCCGATAAATCGTTGTTGAGCAAAATGGAGCAAGGATCAAAATCTTTAATGCCAAGGCGTTGCTTTTTTAGACCCAGTCGCGCGAGGGGCTCAAGCAACAAGCGATTACCGTCTGGTAAATCAATCCATGTTGGCTTCTTGATATCTTCGGACAAGCTGCCAAGGCGCACATTGAGTCCAGCTTGGCGCAGAATCGATGAGAGCCTTGCAATGTTCTGCAGATAAAAGGTATTCCGAGTATGGCGCTCCGGAATCAACAGCAAATTTTTTGCCTCAGGGCAAATCTTCTCAATCGCAGCCATCGCCGCTTGCACTGCAAGGGGCAACATTTCTGGGGAGAGGTTA
>JBEBBK010000161.1:0-3675 GCA_041158405.1 Pseudomonadota bacterium | reverse complement strand
GCGTTTGGCGATTGATAAAGCCAAAGATTCCAATATGCCCAATGACAACGTGCAACGGGCTATCCAGCGGGGTACTGGCTCGCTTGAGGGCGTGAACTACGAAGAGATTCGCTACGAGGGCTACGGTATCAATGGTGCCGCGGTCATTGTGGATTGCATGACCGATAACCGCACCCGCACCGTTGCCGAAGTGCGCCACGCGTTCACTAAATACGGTGGCAATATGGGCACCGAAGGATCGGTGGCATTTTTGTTTCAGCATTGTGGTCAGTTGCTTTTTGCCCCTGGCACCAATGAAGATCAATTAATGGAATGCGCACTCGATGCAGGAGCGATTGACGTGATCACCCATGACGATGGCGCAATTGAAGTGCTGACGGCAGTGCCTGATTTTTCTAAAGTACAGGACGCCTTACGCGCAGCAGGCTTTCAGGCTGAGCTGGCCACTGTAACAATGCGGCCTGAAACTGATATTAGTCTCGAAGGCGATCAAGCCGAAAGCATGCAAAAACTCTTAGATGTCTTAGAAAATCTGGACGACGTTCAAGAGGTATTTACGAATGCTTCCATCCAATAAACACACGCACTCCATTTAGAAAATAATCCCATGAAGATTCTCCTTATTGGCTCTGGTGGCCGCGAACATGCCCTGGCATGGAAGTTGGCCCAATCACCTCAGGTTCAAAAAGTCTTTGTCGCGCCAGGCAATGGCGGCACCGCCAGCGCAAAGCAAACCCATGCTGGCATTGAAAATCTTCCCATCACTGATTTGCAAGGGCTTGCTGATTTTGCCAAACGCGAACAGATTCATTTAACGGTAGTGGGCCCCGAAGCGCCGCTGGCTGCAGGTATTGTGGACGTCTTTCGCAATGCCGGTTTGCGCATTTTTGGACCAACTCAGTTGGCAGCGCAACTGGAATCATCTAAGGACTTTTCGAAAGCCTTCATGAAACGCCACGGTATTCCAACTGCGGATTATCAAACCTTTTCTAATGCCCAAGAGGCGCATGCCTACATTGATCTCAAGGGCGCGCCGATTGTGATTAAAGCCGATGGCTTAGCTGCAGGCAAAGGGGTTGTTGTTGCAATGACCTTAGATGAGGCCCATGCTGCCGTCGATATGATGTTGGCTGACAATAAATTGGGTAATGCCGGTGCACGCGTTGTGATTGAAGAATTTTTAACTGGCGAAGAAGCGAGTTTCATTGTGCTAGTGGATGGTAAAAACGCCTTAGCGCTCGCTACCAGCCAAGATCACAAACGCTTACGCGATGGGGACCAAGGCCCTAATACCGGCGGTATGGGTGCCTATTCCCCAGCACCTGTGGTCACCCCTGAAATCCATGCCAAAGCCATGCGTGAGGTCATCATGCCGACCATTCAGGGCATGAAAGCCGATGGCATTCCGTATACCGGCTTTTTGTATGCTGGTTTAATGATTTCTCCTAACGGCCAAATCAAAACCCTCGAGTTCAACTGCCGCATGGGCGACCCAGAGACGCAACCCATCATGGCGCGCTTGCGCAGTGATTTGGTTCACGCCTTAGATAAAGCGGTCGAAGGCAAGCTCAATGAAGTGGAGCTAGAGTGGGATCGCCGTACCGCCCTTGGGGTTGTGCTGGCAGCGCACCAATACCCAGATGCGCCACGCAAAGGTGATGCCATTACCGGCATTCCCGAAGATAGCGCTAGCGCCATTACCTTTCATGCGGGTACTGCAATGACCGATGGCGTATTGCGCACCAATGGCGGCCGAGTACTCTGCATCGTTGGCCTTGCCGATACCGTGCGAGGAGCCCAAAAAGAGGCTTACCAAGTAATTGAGCAAATCCATTTTGATGGCATGCAATATCGACAGGATATTGGCCATCGCGCTCTAAAATAGGCTTGGCATCCATTTCCCCACCAGTGAGCTCCATTTTGCAAATCGACACACAAGTACTCAAAGACTACTTCCTAGGCCTACAGGACCGCATCGTTTCCGCTACCAGCCTACTTGATGGCAAGGCATTTGTTGCGGATAACTGGCAAAAACCAGAAGACAGTCCATTGCGTGGATCGGGCCGAACCTGCATTTTAGAAAACGGCAACATCCTTGAAAAAGGCGGCGTTGGTTTTTCGCATGTGCGTGGCGACAAAATGCCAAGCACTGCCACACAAAATCGCCCGGAGATGGCAGGCCGTAGTTTTGAGGCCATGGGTGCGTCCTTGGTTTTTCATCCCCGCAATCCAAAAGCACCCACCGCCCATATGAATGTCCGCTGTTTTATTGCGCAAGCGCCAGATAAAGAGCCAGTATGGTGGTTTGGTGGTGGCTTTGATCTCACCCCCTACTATGGCATAGACGAGGACTGCAAACACTTTCACCAAACTGCGAAGAATGCACTTGATCCATTTGGTAGTGACCTGCATCCCCGATTCAAAAAATGGTGTGACGAGTATTTTTACTTAAAGCACCGCAATGAACCACGGGGCATTGGCGGCGTCTTTTTTGATGACTTTAATGAGCTTGGGTTTGAGCGTAGTTTTGCGATGACACAAGCGGTAGGTAATTCATTCATTGAGGCCTATTTACCAATCTTGGAGCGCCGCTACCAAGAGCCATACACGCAAGCTGAGCGGGATTTTCAAGAATACCGCCGCGGCCGTTATGTAGAATACAACCTCATTTTTGACCGTGGCACGATTTTTGGCCTGCAGTCGGGAGGTCGATCGGAGTCCATCCTAATGTCCATGCCACCGGTTGTGACATGGCGCTATAACTGGACACCTGAACCCAATACTCCCGAGGCAAAACTCTACGACTACTACTTAAAGCCCCGCGACTGGTTAGCCTAATTGACTGCACCAGAAAAAATTGGCATCTTAGGCGGCACCTTTGATCCACCCCATTGGGCGCATTTGCGAGTTGCAGCACATTTTGCAAGGTTGTTTCAGCTGGATCGATTGTTGCTGATCCCAAGTGGAAACCCATGGCAAAAATCCGCTTTTATTACTCCGCCGGAAACGCGTTATCAATTAACTCAATCGGCAGCTATTGCCTTAAACCGATTATTAGGCGATGAGGACATTCAGATTCCAATTGAAGTGGATCGGATTGAACTCGACCGCCAAGGACCAAGCTACACCATCGATACCGCGATTGCCCTGCGGCAGCGTTATGGCAAAGCAACGCACTTGATCTGGTTGATGGGCGCCGATAGCTTGATGCAAATCGACACCTGGCAAGACTGGCAACATCTATTAAAAGAGGTTCATTTGGCTGTGGCAAGGCGCCCAGAATTCACCCTCACGATCGACCCCGCTTCCGAACTGGGTCGCTTCATTCAGGTACATCAAACCAGTGATGCGCGATTAATCGATCTGGCGCCGTGTGGGTCGATTTACTTGGATCAGATGCTGGATATGTACCTGTCATCGATTGCCATCCGCAAACAACTGGCTACTGGCGGCATTAATCCAAACACACCTTTGGCAGAGCAAATCCCCAGTGAGGTGTTGGATCTAATTGAGAAGTTAGGCCTTTACTCCCAATCACGATAAGATCATCCCCTATTCATTAAAAGACACTATGGACCTACGTAAATTACAACGCACCATCATTGATGCCCTGGAAGATGTCAAGGCGCAGGACATTCGCGTCTATGACACCACCAAACTCAGCGAGTTATTCGA
>JBEBBK010000160.1:0-3695 GCA_041158405.1 Pseudomonadota bacterium | reverse complement strand
TAAATTGGGAACCTATATTCCCCATTTCTGCTATCACAAGAAATTATCGATCGCAGCCAATTGCCGTATGTGCTTGGTTGAAGTGGAAAAAGCGCCTAAGCCATTGCCAGCCTGCGCAACGCCAGTAACCCAAGGCATGAAGGTCTTTACGCATTCTGCAAAAGCAGTTGAAGCGCAGCGTTCGGTCATGGAGTTCTTGCTCATTAATCACCCGCTGGATTGCCCGATTTGCGATCAAGGTGGCGAGTGCCAATTGCAAGATCTATCCGTCGGTTACGGCAAATCCACATCGCGCTACAGTGAAGATAAGCGTGTAGTGTTCCATAAAAATGCGGGGCCACTCATCTCGATGGAAGAGATGACGCGTTGCATTCATTGCACCCGCTGCGTTCGTTTCGGTCAAGAGGTTTCCGGAATCATGGAACTCGGCATGGTGAACCGAGGTGAGCACTCTGAGATCACGACATTTGCCGGCCAAACCATTGATTCCGAGTTATCGGGCAACATGATTGATATTTGCCCAGTCGGCGCTTTGACGAGCAAGCCATTCCGTTACGCTGCACGTACTTGGGAACTGGGCCGTAAGCGCTCATTAAGTCCACACGACAGCTTGGGTACCAACACCACAGCACAAACCAAAGCCAACCGTGTGATGCGGGTCGTGGCTTTAGAAAATGAAGCCATTAATGAATGCTGGATCAGTGATCGCGACCGCTTTGCCTATGAGGGTGTAAACAGTGCAGAGCGCCTCACTGTTCCAATGGTCAAGCAAGAAGGTAAGTGGCTGGAGACAGACTGGGAGTCTGCTTTAGAGTACGTCAGCCGCTCTTTGAGAACCATTACGACTGACCATGGCGCTGATGCACTTGCAGCCATTGCTCACCCAATCTCGAGTGTGGAAGAGTTGCATCTCTTGCAAAAAGTCGTGCGCGCAATGGGTTCTGACCGCGTAGAGACGCGCCTTCGCCAAACCGATATGCGGGGTAGCGCAACTGCGCCATGGCTGGGCATGCCGATTGCCAATGTAAGCCAACTGGATCGCGCTCTCGTTATTGGTAGTTTTTTACGTAAAGAGCAGCCGCTGATTACCGCACGCTTACGAACTGCTAGCAAGCGTGGCCTCCAAGTTTCTCGCATTGATGCGGGTGGAGATGACTGGTTGATGCCTTCCCTTGGTATTGCTGCAGCGCCTAGTCGCTGGACAGGGTTTCTCTCTGAAGTGGCAAGTGCGGTTGCAAAAGCAAACGCAAGTACATTGCCAGCAGGCATTCAGGGTGGGGCGGTTTCTAAAGAAGCGCAGGCGATTGCAGATAGCCTTTTGTCTGGATCCAGCAAAGCAGTTCTATTAGGCTCTGCTGCGATTGCTCATCCCTATGCTTCGAATTTGCATGTGCTGGCCCAATTCATTGCTGAGCAAACTGGCGCTACGTTTGGATTTTTTCCGGTCGGCGGTAATGCCGTTGCGGCACCTCTGCTGCAGGCTATTCAACAAAAAGCCAATGCCGGTATTGATTCCATATTGGACGGTAGCGCTCGCGCAGTCCTTTTGCTCAATGTCGAGCCACTCTCCGATTTGCCTAACCCCGTACAGGCCCGCTCAGCATTGACCAAGGCTGACACGGTCATTGCGCTGAGTGCGTTTGCAAGCAGCGAACTATTGGAATTGGCTGATGTGTTGTTACCTATTACGCCATTCACAGAATCGGTAGGCAGCTTTATCAATGCAGCTGGCACAGTGCAGACCATACAGCCATCGGTGCGCCCCCTAGCAGACGCAAGACCAGCATGGAAAGTATTGCGTGCCATGGGTAGTCTGTTGGGTCTAAATGGCTTCTTGCTTAACACACCGGAAGAGGTTTGCGGTGAGGCCTTAGCAAAACCCATTGCCGAGCGCCTGAATAACCGATTTACTGCAACCCTCAGCCTGGTGCAAGAGCAAGCCCTTAATGGTCTTGAGCGAGTGACGGATTTACCTATTTATGGCGTCGATGCGATCGTGCGCCGTGCCCCAGCATTGCAACTCACCCGTGATGCTAAAAATGCGCATCGCCTGGGCTTAAACGCCAAGACCTTCGCAGAACTGAATTTGAAAGAGGGCGACTTAGTCACCATTACGCAGGGCGGCAACACAGTGCAAATGCCTGCCATGCTAGAAAGTCAATTGGCGGCTGGATGCGTGCGTATGTCTGCAAGCACACCGGCGAGCGCTGAGCTCGGCGCGATGTTCGGCCCTATCACAGTGAACCGAGTCTAGGAATCGCGATGACAGAGTTACTTACTACCGTGAACGCCTTTGGATCTCAGTTACTCGGATCTTTTTGGCCGCTGGTGTGGACATTGCTAAAGATCGTCACGATCGTATTGCCAATGTTTGCTGCGGTTGCCTACATGACCTTGTGGGAGCGCAAGCTGATTGGCTGGATGCACATTCGCCTCGGCCCCAATCGAACTGGCCCTTTAGGTTTATTACAGCCCATCGCTGATGCAATTAAGTTGCTGCTCAAAGAAATTGTTTCACCGACCCGTTCGAATAAGGTACTGTTTATTGTTGCGCCAGTAATGGTCATCATGCCTGCATTTGCATCTTGGGCGGTCATTCCATTTCAGGCTGATTTAGTTCTGGCCGACGTCAATGCTGGTCTCTTGTACATCATTGCGATTTCGTCGATCGGGGTATATGGCGTGATCTTGGCGGGCTGGGCATCCAATTCCAAATACCCATTCTTAGCGGCAATGCGCGCATCGGCACAAATGATTTCCTACGAAATTGCCATGGGATTTGCGCTGGTTACCGTACTGATCATTTCGGGCTCACTCAATCTTAGCAAAATCGTGTTGCTGCAAGATACCGGCATCTTTGCTGACATGGGGCTTAATTTCCTTTCGTGGAACTGGCTACCTTTGTTGCCCATGTTCTTGATTTACTTTATCTCTGGCGTTGCCGAAACCAATCGCCATCCGTTTGACGTTGTGGAAGGTGAGTCAGAGATTGTTGCTGGCCATATGGTGGAGTATTCCGGTATGGCATATGCCATGTTCTTCTTGGCGGAATACGCCAATATGATCATGATTGCCGCGCTGACCTCCATTCTTTTTTTAGGCGGCTGGCTACCCATTGTGGATTTGCCCATTCTGCGCGATATCCCTGGATTCTTTTGGCTGTTTGCCAAAACCTTCTTTATTTTGTCCTGCTTTATTTGGTTGCGAGCGACCTTACCCCGGTATCGCTATGACCAAATCATGCGCCTAGGCTGGAAGATTTTTATTCCCTTGGCTGTTTTCTGGGTGGTGTTGGTGGGCGCTTGGGTTGTTTCCCCATGGAATATTTGGAACTAGGTCACGATTATGTTGAAACGGATTAATCAGTTCTTAAGTAGCTTAATGTTGAAAGACATTTTGGTCGGTATGGCAATTACCGGCAAATATCTTTTCAAGCCCAAGTTTACGGTGCAATACCCCGAAGAAAAGACGCCACAGTCCCCGCGCTTTCGTGGCTTGCATGCATTACGCCGCTATCCGAACGGAGAAGAGCGTTGCATCGCTTGTAAATTATGCGAGGCCGTTTGCCCGGCCATGGCGATCTCCATTGAATCAGATCAGCGCGACGATGGGACCCGTCGGACTACACGCTACGACATCGATTTAACCAAATGTATTTTCTGCGGCTTCTGTGAAGAGGCTTGTCCAGTTGACGC
>JBEBBK010000159.1:0-3726 GCA_041158405.1 Pseudomonadota bacterium | reverse complement strand
AGAAAGATCGGGTGAGCTGAGTTCAACACTTTTGATTCTTGCATATTGAATACCTCGGTATCCACACCGCGTGACCACAGCACCACATTCGTAAAGCCAAATTTTTCTAGATCATTTTTGACCACAATGGTTGGCGCCATAACGGCCATCGATGGGCCATGAAACCAGCGTAAAAAAGCGTATGTCCAGGAAAGAGGGATACCCGTTCTGGCTTGTACGTATTCTGGAAAACGGGTGTGGTAAGCGGTAGAGAAAGGCAGGCGATTGCGCACCGCATAGGCTCTTGCGGATAAGCCTAGGGGGCCTTCGGTTGCAATGTGAATTGCGTCGGGCTCAAAATCTTTGATTTTGCGGGCTACGCCTTTACCCGGAAACAAGGATAAGGAAATATCCGGATAGGTAGGGCAGGGAATGGTTTTGAACTGGAGGGGTGTGATCATTTCGATCTCATGGCCCATTAAGCGCAGTTCATGGCATGTTTGTTTGAGGGTGCGAACCACTCCATTGACTTGGGGTTCCCATGCATCCGTTACGATCATTATTTTCATGCTAAGGCCTCTTCACGTGATTTACTAATAGCGACTCCCATATGGGATTCTTCTAAGTCGGCAATACTTGGGGCAGGGTCACCCAGAATGGTGTTCCAAAATACCAGTTTGAGCTCACCCTCGGTGGTTTCAACTAAGGCGCTCAGGCTTTCGACCCAGTCGCCATCGTTGCAATAAATTAGGCCGTCGATTTCCCGAATTTCGGCCTTATGAATATGCCCACAAACAACGCCATCGCAATTGCGCATGCGGGCTTCGCGTGCCATGATGTGTTCAAAATCGGCAATGTAGCTCACGGCATTCTTGACTTGGTGCTTTAAGTATTGCGATAGCGACCAGTACTGCAAGCCCATTTTGATTCGAATCAAATTAAAGTAGCGATTCATGTACAAAATGAGGGAATATAAGGTGTCGCCTACATAGGCGAGCCATTTAGCGTATTGCATTACGCCATCAAATAGATCGCCGTGGGTAACCCAGAGCTTTTTGCCATCCTTGGTGGTATGAATAATCTCTTCCACCACCTGAATATCGCCAAAAGACGTGCCGATGTATTGGCGTGCGCTCTCATCGTGATTGCCTGGAATAAAATATACGCTAGCGCCTTTACGGGCTTTGCGCAGTAATTTTTGGACGACGTCGTTGTGTGATTGTGGCCAATAGAAGGATTTCTTGAGGCGCCAGCCGTCGATAATGTCGCCAACCAAGTAATAAGTATCGGCTTCGTTGTGCTTCAAAAAATCGAGGAGGTAGTTCGCCTGGCAACCGGATGTACCCAGGTGCACGTCTGAAATCCAGATGGCTCGGTAGTGCGTCATTGATAAGTATTAAGCCATTGCTATGTGTAGGCTTCATGACAATTTCATGTCATTTTTATGACTTACTAGATTAGTATTCTGATTGCATCCTAATTAACTAAGCCCAGTTGCATTGCTCTTACTAAATATGATCTTTGGCCGTTTCCTCACCATACTGCGGATCATCGCGCATGTCTTCAAGGGCTGCTTCATTTTGCTGCTGGTTTTTCCCTGGCTTAAGGCAGAGCAGCGGCATCAGTCGATTCGTAAATGGTGCACACAGTTGCTCGGCATCTTTCAGATGCGCCTCGCCGTGATTGGGGCAGAGCAGCTTGAGGATGCCCACTACTTAATAGCAGCCAATCACATCTCCTGGATTGATATTCATGTGATCAATGCATTTAAGCCCCATTATTTTGTCGCCAAAGCGGAAGTGGCTAGCTGGCCAGTATTTGGATGGATGGCAAAACAACTGGGTACTTTATTTATTGAGCGGGGCAAGGCCAGCAGCATTCGCAAAATGGTCCCAGAACTCGCTGCGCAACTAGGTCAAAAAGCCATTTGCATTTTTCCGGAAGGCACGTCCACCGATGGCTGGCAAGTAGCGCCGTTTAAGCCGAATTTATTTGAGACGGCTATTGTTGCCAGTGCACCGGTGTACTCCCTTGCAATCCAGTATTTTGAGTTGCAGACAGGTAAAAAAACCACGGCTCCGGCTTTTATTGGTGAGATGGGCTTGCTGGACTCGATGTGGAAGCTTATTTGCAGCCCACCCATTTGTGCTGAGATCCGCATTTCTGCAAGACTACCCCTCCTTAATGACAGAAAGGCCCTGGCCGAACTGAGCCAGAGCCTAATTGCAGCACAACTGCGCGAGAGCCGTTAGAAGGCCGCGCGTATCCCCACCATTAGGCTACGCCCAGGCTGGGGCGCATACAAACGCACTGCCATCGGGGTGGTAGCAAAACGGATTTGCTCATTAAGCAAGTTGCGTAAATTAAGGTAGGCCGTCCAATTAACGCGATTGACCTTCTCGGTATACGACAAGCCGGCGTTCAGTAAGTTATAGCTTGGCGTAGGACCCACTTCCCAAGAAGCCAAACGATTCTGTTCAAAGCTATAGGTATAGCTGGCATTGGCTAACCATTTATCTTTTTGCTGGGCAAGCTGTAAGCCAACCCGAGGAGCAGGTTGCAAGGGTAAATTGCCACCCGCATCAAAGGTCCCTTGGGATGCATCTGCAAACAAACGGGCGCCACTGCCAAATTGATTCCAGTTATAGGTTAATTCTGCTTCGGCCCCTTTGATTGTGGCTGCAGCCTGCTGTGCCACAACCACACTGAAAGCTTCATCTGTAGCCACTGCACCATTAATGTAATTGCCATAAATGTAATTATTGAACTTGTTGACGTAGACGCTGGCTTTTCCACGTACCTTACCCAATACCTTCTGTGCTGTTAGTTCAAGATTGTTTGAGATCTCTTTGGATAAATTGGAATTACCCACTACAAAGGTTGCGGTCGATTCATGAATACCATAGGCATAGAGTTCTTGTGCACTAGGCGCTCGTTGCGAAACGGTATACGCCGCACCCAAACCATAGCCATGGACCAAGTTCCACAAGCCGCCTGCAGAGTAGGACATCAAATTGAAATTGCGATTCTCTGGCGCGGGATTATTAATGGTTGGTCCAATGATGACATCAGCAGAGCTTGGGTATTGCGTTGCTGTGTTGGGATTTTGACTGACATTGTCATAGCGAAGACCTACGTTCGCTTGCATTGCTCCCCAGCGGCCTTCCTCAATCCAGAAGAGGGCATTCGAGTTAGTTTTGGTCGATGGAACAATCGCATAGCTACCACTAGCTAAATCGGTTGCCTCGAGCGATGCCCGCGTGACTTGCGCGCCGATATTGCCTTTCCATCCCATGAAATTCTTATGGGATAAATCCAGACGCGCTTCATTGGCGATGTTTTTCCATAGCGCTGCAGCAACGCCATCGGGCCCGAATTCAGTATGGTTGTAATTGCTATTGGCCGCGCTGAACTTGAGTGCAGAAAAGTTTCCAAACGGGTCGCGCGTTTCATGCTGGAAGTCATAGCGATTTTGCGACTGGTTAATTGCGCCACCCTCCGGGGTCGGGATGCCATAGTTGTTATTCAGGCGCTCAATCGATATGCCGATATAGCCTGACTTACCAATATAGGAAGCGCCAAAACCCAGATTATTTTGATTGTTAAAGGAGTTCGGTAATTTACCGGTGTAGTTGGTAGCTGCCCCACCTTCCGGTGGAACGGTCCAGCCTCCTGCGGGCTGCCCTTGCGATTGGGTGGAGCTTCCTGGAAAGCGGTAGTTTTGCGCATTATTGATGGCGGTATCCA
>JBEBBK010000158.1:0-3731 GCA_041158405.1 Pseudomonadota bacterium | reverse complement strand
TGCGCATGCAGAGCCGAAACGCCTTTATGCATATTGAGGGTCACAACACGTACCCTATTTTGCAGTTGGTTAACCTTGCTGGGATGCACTTTGACGGCGTACCTTGGCGTAATAAATCTCCGATTCCACAAGCTCTTGGCACTGCATGCATTTATTGCAGATCGATGCCTGTTCTCGTAACTCTTCGATGGAATTAATCGGGTGCGTATCCAGATACTCCCGTAAATCCAGGTCGACTATGCCATTGCATACACAAACTACCTCTGCCATTCCGCTTACCTAATCGTGCTATCGGTTGTACTTCATTACTAAAATCCCTATAACTGGATTGTGCCACCGCCGTTAGTAAGGCTTGCTAGAATGTGGCATGCTAATCGCCTTTCAAGACGCCTTTGCGCTGTTGACCCAATTTGATCGGGGTGTCATCAGCATTGTGCTGGTCTCCCTGCAGGTCAGCCTAAGCGCCCTGGTGTTGGGCACGCTGGTTGGCCTCCCCCTTGGAGCTTGGCTAGCCACCGAACAATTTCGGGGTAAGCGCGCGCTAATTATTACGATCAATACCCTCATGGGCGTCCCTACCGTGATTATTGGGGTGCTGGTGTATTTGGTCTTATCGCGCAGTGGTCCATTGGGTGAATTAGGCTGGCTGTTTACCGTAAAAGGCATGGTGGTAGCGCAATTTCTGCTCACCACACCGCTAGTGGCCGCCCTTAGTAGGCAAGTCTTAGAAGATGCCTGGCAGATTCACCGTGAAACCTTTTTATCCCTGCATTTCAGTCGGCTTGGCTATATGAAATGGTTGATTTGGGATTGCCGTTTCTCGCTCACGATTGCGATCTTGGCTGGCCTAGCAAGAGCAATTTCTGAAGTGGGAGCGGTCATGATTGTAGGCGGCAATATTCTTAACTCCACTCGAACGATGACGACTGCCATCGCTCTGGAAACTAGTAAAGGCGATTTACCATTCGCTCTAGCGCTCGGCATCGTGCTGCTAGCCATCGTGCTACTCGCCAATTTACTCACCTTCGCAGTGCGATCGATTGCAGAGAAGCGTTATGGTTAATCCAATCAAGCTAGAAGCCAAACAGATTGAATTACGATCAATTCATATTGTGCGCGATGGGCGTACTATTCTAGATATCCCAAATACCGATATTCAGCTAGGCGGAATCACCGCATGCATCGGCCCTAACGGCGCTGGCAAGACTACGTTTTTAAAGCTATTGCATGGACTCATCAAACCCAATGCGGGTGGCGGCGTCAGCTACGCTGATGGCCTACGTACCGCATTGGTGTTGCACCACACACCCATGATCAAGGCCAGCGTGCGAATAAACATTGGTCTCAATGGTTTGCGCACGCCGAGCAAGGATGAAATCGATCGCGTGTTGCAAGAAGTAGGCTTAAGTCACTTGCAGCATCAGCCAGCACACCAGCTCTCTGCAGGGGAAAAACAGAAATTATCCCTAGCCAGGGCTCGCTTGCAGAATCCGAATCTACTACTCCTCGATGAGCCAACGGCCAATTTAGACCCAACGACTACCGCCCAAGTGGAGGCCATGATTCGCGAGTTTGCCGCATCGGGCTGCGATGTCCTGATTAGTTCGCATCAACTAGCTCAAGTAAAGCGCCTAGCTGACTCGATTGTGTTTATCGACGGCGGACAGATCATAGAAAAAGGGGCTTGCGCCCCTTTCTTTGCACAGCCTCAAACTGAAGCTGCACAGCGCTACATGCAGCGCGAACGCGCTGCAGACTAAATCACGCTACTTCTTTGCAGCCGTAGGTGCGGGTGCAGCTGCCGGAGCAGGAGCCGCAGCTACTGGCGCTACAAAGGGAGGTGGCTGTACACAGGCTGCTGGTGCAGGTGTTCCGGCTTTCTTATAGCGGTTGGCAACCGCATTTTCAGACATACATAATTGATATGCGCCCACTTGGCCAGCATAGGCCGTTTTAGCTTTTGCCAAGTCTGCTGCCGCAGACTGCTCTGGGGTTGGTGCAGGTAATTTTGCAAATGCCCCACTTGCAGCCAGTGAGCAAGCGAGAAGTGCGATGATCTTTTTCATAGCCAAGTCCTTATTTAACTTTGTGATACCAAGCTTCATGGTGTTCTTTTGCCCAGGTCTCATCGACATAGCCTGTTTTCATGCCGTCTATTGAGCCTTGCATTCCAATACTACCGATATACATATGCCCAAAGGCCATAGCGGTGATCACGAGCGCAGTTACGCTGTGAACAATATGCGATATCTGCATAGTCCCGCGCCAATATTCAAGGCCTGGTACTGGAACAATCATATCTAGCATCCAGCCCGAAGCTGAAACCAATCCGCCGAGAATAACCATGCCGAACCAAAACCAGAACTTCTCGCCTGGATTGAAATAATTGGCTGGTACATGCTTACCACCGAACATTCCACCGAATGACTTGATCCATTCCCAGTCGCCCTTCTCTGGCATATTGCGTTTTGCAAACTGGATGAAGAATGCTACTAAGCTAATCGTAAATAGTGGGCCAACAAAATTGTGAATGTTTTTGCTGACGAGCAACACGATACTAAAGGCGCTTGCGCCTAAGAGATCAATTGCAAAGTACTTACCGTACAGAATCAATAAGCCGGTAATGGCAAGCGCAATAAAGCTAAACGCCATCGTCCAATGATTCACGCGCTCAAGTGTTGTGAAGCGCTTGATTTTCTTGCCCGTCATTGGCTCATGCAGCTTGATTTTTCCTTTAAGCACGAAGACCGCCAAAATGCCGCCAGAGGCGAGTGCGAGTAACCAAGCGCCATACACGGTAATAACGCCGTTACGGATCAAGCGCCATTGCTGACCAGATTTCTGAATCAGTACGCCAGCCTGCTTATCAGGAATGCTAACGAAGTTAACATCATCGCTGTTTACAGTACGCCAAATTGGAGCACTGTTACCGGGCTGGTTTTGTGCCGCTTTACGTTGCGCCTCAATGGTTGCATCGGGTGCGCGGCCTACATCCATGATGTTGGCTGATTGGACCTGTGGCAAGGCAGCAGGAGCTGGCTGGCCGGCTGCTGGAGCTTGCTGAGCTAAGCTTGTTCCTGCAAAAACCGAGCAAAACAGTCCAGTGGCCAAGGCCCAAGGACGAAGTGTTGCGCAAATAGATTGATTCATGCGATTTCCTCAACAGCAATTCTGTTATTTAAAGTTCCGAATAAACGGTCAAAAGTCCATTACTTGATTTTGCTGTACTCAGATTGTTGTTGATTGCGCTTGTTAATCTCTTCCTGCCAGCTTTTAGCGTCACCCTGCTTCCAGCCTTTAACAACAAAGCCATTATCAGCACCCATGAATGGAGCGATATCTGGGCGTTTGGAGTTCATGGCCAATGTTCCCGGTTCATTATTGCAGGCACTTAAAAAACCAAGGGCTAGGAGTGCGGCAGTTATGGTGCGAAACGTTCTCATATTTTGCCTCCACTCGGAGCTGCTTTAGCACCAGCTTTATCAGGCTGACCGTATGCAGTAGTCCAGCCAAATACATCGGCGCCTGGATTTTTGCCTGCGGTTTGACGCTTCACTACCCGTGCGCGGAAGATGTCTGCAATCACATCGCCGTCGCCGCCAATCAAGGCTTTGGTAGAACACATCTCAGCGCACAAAGGTAACTTACCTTCAGCTAGGCGATTGCGACCGTATTTTTCAAATTCAGCAACGCTACCATTGGCTTCTGGACCACCAGCACAGAATGTGCAT
>JBEBBK010000157.1:0-3746 GCA_041158405.1 Pseudomonadota bacterium | reverse complement strand
CATTCTGCGTTTAATTCCTTCCGGCATCATGCACAAGCAGGTGATTTGCTACATCGGTAATGGTGTTGTGCTGTCACCCGAGGCGCTGTTTAAAGAAATTGGTGAACTTGAGGCGGCTGGTTTAGACGTGTGTTCCCGTTTACGCATTTCAGAAGCAGCTACTTTAATTTTGCCGTACCACGTTGCGATTGACCATGCCCGTGAGAAAAAACGCGGCGAAGCCAAAATTGGTACCACTGGTCGGGGCATTGGCCCTGCCTATGAAGACAAGGTCGCACGACGCGCATTGCGCGTGCAAGATTTGTTTTATCCCGAGAAGTTTGCCGAGCAACTGCGCGAGAACCTCGAGTATCACAATTTCATGTTGACGCAGTACTACGGCGCGAGCCCAGTAGATTACAAAGCAACCCTGGATGAGGCCATGTCCTACGCAGCGCGCATCAAGCCGATGGTGGTGGATGTCTCAAGCGCACTGTACGCGGCTGGGCAAGCAGGCCAATCACTCTTGTTTGAGGGCGCTCAAGGCACCTTGCTCGATATTGATCACGGCACCTACCCCTACGTCACTTCGAGTAACTGCGTGGCAGGTAATGCTGCAGCGGGATCGGGCGTTGGACCTGAGTCCTTGCAGTACATCTTGGGCATTACCAAGGCATATTGCACGCGCGTAGGCGCAGGGCCTTTCCCAAGTGAACTCTATGACCACGATAATCCGGCAAAGCAGGATCCAGTTGGCATTCGCTTGGCTGAAGTGGGTAAAGAATTTGGCTCAGTAACTGGTCGTCCTCGTCGTACTGGCTGGCTTGATGCTGCCGCTTTAAAACGCTCGATTCAGATTAATGGACTTAGCGGCCTGTGCATTACCAAGCTAGACGTGCTCGATGGATTTGAAACCATTCGTTTGTGCGTGGGTTATCACTTGGATGGCCAGCGTTTGGATGTCTTGCCTCGTGGCGCGGAGGCGGTTGCCCGTTGCGAACCGATTTATGAGGACTTCCCGGGCTGGAAAGGCACGACCTTCGGTATTCGAGAGTGGGATAAATTGCCACCAGAAGCGCAGACTTTCTTGCGCCGGATCGAAGCCGTTGCGGGCAAACCGATTGCAATGGTTTCTACCGGACCGGAGCGCGATGAAACCATACTCTTGCAGCACCCCTTTGAGGCTTAGGGCAACTGCAATTGATTGTTGCCCAAGAAAACGGAGCAATGCTAAGCATGCAGAACTCCGTTTTGAATGATGGTGCCCAGAAGAGGACTCGAACCTCCACAACCTTTCGATCGCCAGCACCTGAAGCTGGTGCGTCTACCAATTTCGCCATCTGGGCATTGGGCTCTATTATAGGGCTAGCGGCCTTTTTCGCTTATATCCACCGGAATTTTGACTTCATGAATGCAAGCCATGCGTAAATCTGTGCCCCTAGTGCCGCGTGAATCCGATCGACTCGGTACGATACAGGGCCATCGCGATGGCTTTGGCTTTGTAGTTCCAGATGATGCGGGCGAAGACATCTTTCTCTCCGAGCGGGAAATGTCTCGTGTGATGCATGGCGACCGAGTCAAGGTACGGGTCATGGGGACTGATCGGCGCGGACGCCCCGAAGGTCAAATCGTTGAGGTCATCACCCACGTGAATCGCCTGGTCATCGGACGCCTCTTAAATGAAAACGGCGTTCTCATTGTTGCCCCAGAAGACAAACGTATCGGTCACGATATCTTGATACCGCCCAAGGGGCAGCTCAACGCCAAATTGGGCCAAGTGGTCAGCGTCGAAATTATTGATTACCCCGATAGTTACCGTCAGGCAGTCGGTCGGGTGATTGAGGTGCTTGGTGAAATCGATGACCCCGGTATGGAAATCGAGATTGCGGTACGCAAATACGGTGTGCCCCATGAGTTTTCCGCAGCCACCATGAAAGAGTCGGCTGCACTTCCAGACGGGGTGACTCAAGCCGACTTAGAAGGGCGTGTTGATTTACGCGATGTGCCTCTAGTGACCATTGATGGCGCCGATGCCCGCGACTTTGATGATGCGGTTTATTGTGAGCCAACCCAGTTTGGAAAAGTCAAAGCCTGGCGCCTGATTGTGGCGATTGCGGATGTCTCGCATTACGTTAAGCCCGGCCATCCCTTGGATGAAGAGGGTCTACTGCGCGCTACCTCGGTGTATTTTCCGCGTCGCGTTATTCCGATGCTGCCCGAAAAGATTTCCAATGGACTGTGTTCTTTAAATCCGGGAGTGGATCGTCTCTGCATGGTGTGCGACTCGGTCATTGATGTGCATGGTGAAATACTGGCCTATCAGTTTTACCCGGCTGTCATGCACTCGGCGCAGCGTTTTACTTACGATGCAGTGTGGGAAGTTATAAGTAACTCCAATGGCCCCGAAGCCGCGCGTTTTGCGCAGTTTCGTCCACTGCTGAGCAATTTATATGGCTTGTTTAAGATCTTGCTCTCTGCGCGAGAGAAGCGTGGCGCACTCGATTTTGAAACCACCGAGACGCAAATTATTTCGAATGAGCTCGGTAAGATTTTGCGCATTGAGCCACGCACGCGTAATGATGCGCATCGCCTGATTGAAGAGTGCATGTTGACTGCCAACGTGTGCGCTGCTGATTTTTTAGAAAAAAATAAGCACTTGGGTTTGTACCGGGTTCATGCTGAGCCATCGGAAGAGAAAATCATGACGCTGCGCCAGGTACTGCGCACCGCATCCCTAAGCCTCGGTGGTAGTGAAAAGCCCCAGCCTAAGGATTTTGCCAAGCTCATTAAAGAAATTAAACCCAGACCCGATGCGACGATGTTGCAAACCGTGGTGCTGCGCTCCATGCAGCAAGCGGTCTATCAACCTGAAAATGTCGGGCATTTTGGTTTGTCGTATCCGGCCTATGCACACTTCACCAGTCCGATTCGGCGTTACCCTGATTTATTAGTGCACCGCGCGATTAAAGCCATTCTGGAAAAGAAACCGTATTACCCCAGCCTGCCGGAGCGGGTGCCGCTCAATCTCACCTTGCCCCGCAAGGGACAAGCACGCACCAATGCATCGGAAGCGAAAAAGTCACAGAGCGCGAGTAAAGCCGCCGGTCTACAAAAGGGCAAAGGCGCTGCTGCCAGCGGCGCACTCGCCGTATGGGGTCAGCTGGGCGTTCATTGCTCATCCAATGAAAGGCGCGCCGATGAGGCATCGCGTGATGTCGAGGCTTGGCTGAAGTGCTATTACATGCGCGACCACCTCGGCCAAGAATATGCAGGCTCGATTACAGGTGTGGCTAGTTTTGGATTATTCATTCAACTGGAAAATCTCTTTGTTGAGGGCATGGTCCATGTCACCGAACTCGGCGGTGACTATTACCAATACGACGAAGCCCGTCAAGAGTTGCGCGGCGAGCGCACCGGTATGCGCCACCGTTTGGGTGATCGCCTGCACGTTCTCGTGAGCCGGGTCGATTTGGATGCACGCAAGATTGAGTTCTCCTTAGTGAAGTCCGTCATCAGTGAGCGTGATGGTGTGCATAGCCGTACCCTGGTACTGGCGAGTGATACGGGCAAGCCGAATAAAAAAGCAGCATCCAAAAAGTCGCGGCCCTCGAGTAAAGCGCCCAAGAAAAGTTCCGGTATCAATGTCAATGCAGCCAAGGCAGCGGGCAAGCAAGGCGCCAAGCAATCGAAGTCAGCCAAGGCCTCGCGTGGCAAGTCAGCATCCATTCGTACCCCAGGTAAACCTGCGGGTAGCAAACCGCCGGTAC
>JBEBBK010000156.1:0-3762 GCA_041158405.1 Pseudomonadota bacterium | reverse complement strand
TGAAGGTTCACCGATTAGAGAGCCGTCCAAGAAGCGGTTTTTTATTCAGTTCAAGCGCCGTTCGAACTCGGGCCACAAGCACGGGACAGAGCAGCCTAAACAATTTTTTGCCGAAAATTGCAAAGGACCTTACCAATGAATACCAGCAGCGCCGAATTTTTAGCCTCCAAGGCCGATTCCACCCCAATTCCTACCAAAACCGGACCTGAAATGATTGGTGCCGAGATGCTCGTCCATGCCCTGCATGCGGAAGGTGTCGAGTTTGTGTGGGGCTATCCCGGTGGAGCAGTTCTGTTCATCTACGATGAAATCTACAAGCAAGACAAGTTTGAGCACATTTTGGTGCGCCACGAGCAAGCGGCTGTGCACGCTGCCGATGGCTATGCCCGTGCTACAGGCAAAGTAGGGGTCGCATTAGTCACCTCCGGCCCTGGCGTCACCAATGCCGTTACTGGAATTGCGACCGCCTACACCGACTCCATTCCAATGGTCATCATTACCGGTAACGTGCCTACCTATGCCATTGGTGAAGATGCATTCCAAGAAGCCGATACGGTGGGCATTACGCGACCCATCGTCAAACACAATTTTTTAGTGAAAGACATTAATGATTTATCGCTTACGCTAAAGAAAGCCTTTCACATTGCGCAGACCGGAAGACCTGGCCCCGTGCTGGTCGATATTCCGAAAGACATTTCAGCGACTAAAGGTCAGTTCATTTACCCCGAAGAGCTGACCATGCGCTCTTACAATCCGGTTTTGCGTGGCCACAGTGGCCAGATTCGTAAAGCGGTTTCTTTATTGCTGGAAGCCGAGCGTCCATTCATTTACACCGGTGGCGGCGTCATTCTGTCGGATGCTGCGCCTGAGCTCAAAGCCTTTGCCGATGCCTTAGGTTACCCAGTCACCAATACCTTAATGGGTCTTGGCGGTTTCCCGGGTACCAGCCCCCAGTTTGTGGGCATGCTTGGTATGCACGGCACCTATGAAGCCAATATGGCCATGCAGCACTCCGATGTATTGATCGCCATTGGCGCGCGTTTTGATGACCGCGTGATTGGTAATACGCAGCACTTTGCGAGCCACCCACGCAAGATCATTCACATTGATATTGATCCATCCGTAATTGCCAAGCGCGTTAAGGTGGATGTGCCCATCGTTGGCAATCTGAAAGAAGTTTTAGTGGAGATGACCAGCCAAATTAAAGCGGCCGGCCCCCTCAAGAACAATGCCCACCTTGCAAAGTGGTGGGAGCAGATCAACGAGTGGCGTAAGAAGGACTGCCTGAAATACGATCGTGATTCGCAGATTGTGAAACCCCAATACGTGGTTGAAAAGTTATGGGAACTCACGGGCGGTGATGCTTTCATTTGCTCTGATGTTGGTCAGCATCAAATGTGGGCGGCACAGTTTTACAAGTTTAATAAGCCCCGTCGCTGGATTAATTCAGGCGGCCTTGGCACCATGGGCGTTGGCCTGCCATACGCCATGGGCATCAAAAAGGCCTTTCCAGATCAGGATGTATTCACCATTACTGGTGAAGGGTCGATTCAGATGTGCATTCAAGAACTGTCGACCTGTAAGCAGTACAACACCCCGGTCAAAATTGTGTCGCTCAACAACCGTTATCTCGGTATGGTGCGTCAGTGGCAGGAGTTGACTTATAACCGCCGCTATTCCAGCTCGTACATGGATTCCTTGCCTGACTTCGTCAAGCTGGCCGAGGCCTTTGGTCACGTCGGCATGCGGATTGAAACCAAAGCGGATGTCGAGCCAGCCCTTAAGGAAGCAATTCGTTTGAAAGATCGCACCGTATTCATGGATTTCCAAACCGATCCAGAAGAGAACGTCTGGCCAATGGTGCAAGCCGGTAAGGGCATTACTGAAATGCTCTTAGGCAGTGAGGATCTGTAATGCGCCACATTATTTCTGTATTACTGGAGAATGAGCCAGGCGCGTTATCGCGTGTCGTCGGTCTATTCTCGGCACGTGGCTACAATATTGAAACACTCAGCGTTGCACCGACTGAGGATCCATCTCTGTCGCGCATGACGATCGTCACGATTGGTTCTGAAGATGTGATTGAGCAAATTACCAAGCACCTCAATCGTTTGGTTGAAGTCGTGAAGGTATTTGATTTAACCGAAGGCTCGCACATTGAACGCGAACTCATGTTGATTAAAGTTCGTGCCGTTGGTAAGGAGCGTGAGGAGCTTAAGCGCACCACCGACATCTTCCGCGGTCGCATCATTGACGTCACTGACAAGAGCTACACCATTGAGCTTACCGGTGATGGCTCCAAACTTGACGCCTTCATTGATTCGATCGACCGTGCTTCCATTTTAGAAACAGTACGTTCCGGCGGCTCGGGTATCGGCCGCGGCGAACGTATTTTGAAGGTGTAATTTGCTTCATTCGGAATGTACGCATAACCCCATTTGTTAAACCCATTTATTACGATTCAAAGATAAGGAAATAGCATGAAAGTTTTTTACGATAAAGACGCGGATTTATCCCTGGTTAAAGGCAAAAAAGTCACCATCATTGGTTATGGTTCACAGGGCCACGCGCATGCATTGAACTTAAACGATTCAGGCGTCAAAGTAACTGTCGGCTTGCGCAAAGATGGCGCATCATGGAAAAAAGCAGCCAACGCTGGCTTGACCGTGAAGGAAGTAGCAGAAGCTGTGAAGGATGCCGACATTGTCATGATGCTCTTGCCAGACGAGCAAATAGCAGAGGTATATAAGAATGAAGTACACGGCAACATTAAGCAGGGCGCGGCCCTCGCGTTTGCCCACGGCTTTAATGTGCATTACGGTCAAGTTCAGCCCCGCGCTGATTTAGACGTCATCATGATTGCGCCAAAAGCACCAGGTCATACTGTTCGTGGCACCTATAGTCAGGGCGGCGGCGTTCCCCACTTGATCGCGGTATACCAAGACAAATCCGGTTCGGCGCGTGATCTCGCCTTATCGTATGCAACAGCCAATGGCGGCGGTCGTGCCGGCATCATCGAAACCAATTTCCGTGAAGAAACCGAGACCGATTTATTCGGTGAGCAGGCTGTACTTTGCGGCGGTACTGTAGAACTTATTAAAGCGGGTTACGAGACCTTGGTTGAAGCGGGTTATGCGCCAGAGATGGCCTACTTTGAATGCTTGCATGAGCTCAAGTTAATTGTGGATTTGATTTACGAAGGCGGCATTGCCAATATGAATTACTCGATCTCGAACAATGCGGAGTACGGCGAGTACGTTACTGGTCCGCGCATCGTGACGGAAGATACCAAGAATGCAATGCGTCAGTGCCTCAAAGACATTCAGACCGGCGAATATGCCAAGAGCTTTATCTTGGAGAACAAGGCTGGCGCGCCAACCTTAATCTCCCGTCGCCGCTTGAATTCTGAGCACCAAATTGAAATCGTGGGTGAGAAATTGCGCGCGATGATGCCTTGGATTGCAAAGAACAAATTAGTCGATCAGTCGAAGAACTAAATAACCATTCAAAAAGGCGCAAAGCACCCATGATGTATCCCCACCCGATTATTGCGAAAGAAGGCTGGCCATATTTGGCAGTAGTTGGGGTGGCAACCTTGCTAGTCCAGGAGTATGCTGGATTTGCGTGGGCATTGCCCTTGTGGATCATTTTCTTTTTTGTACTGCAGTTTTTTCGTGACCCCCAGCGCATTGCGCCGCTAGGCCGTGATTTGGTTCTATCCCCAGCAGATGGCCGAATTGTTGTGGTTGAAAAGACCCAGGA
>JBEBBK010000155.1:0-3767 GCA_041158405.1 Pseudomonadota bacterium | reverse complement strand
GGATGGCAATGGGCGCTGGGCAAGTAAGCGCCACATGCCGCGCGTTGCGGGGCACTCTGAAGGTTTGGGCGCAGTTCGCAAGGTCGTTGAGGAATGCCGCCGTCAGGGTGTGGAATTTCTCACGGTGTTTGCCTTTAGTTCCGAGAATTGGCGTCGCCCTCCAGAAGAAGTGGGCTTTTTAATGAAGCTCTTCCTTAAATCCTTGCGTGGCGAAGTCGGCCGCTTGGCAGAGAATGGGATTCAGCTGCGCCTGATTGGTGATTTAACTCAATTCGATCAGTCGATTCAAGAGATGATCGCCTTCTCCCAAGAGAAGACGGCGCACTGCAAAGACCTCACCTTGACGATCGCCGCGAATTACGGCGGGCGCTGGGACATTTTGCAAGCGACGCGTGCAATGTTGCGGGCCAATCCTAATGTTGCAGCCGATGCAGTATCAGAAGACCTTCTGCAGCCGTATTTATCGATGGCCTACGCACCCGAACCGGATTTATTTATTCGCACCGGAGGAGAGCAGCGTGTCAGCAACTTCTTGCTTTGGCAATTGGCCTATACCGAGTTGTACTTTACCGATACGCTGTGGCCAGACTTCAGCGCAACTGATTTACAAGCCGCGTTCGATTGGTTTAGTCAGCGCGAGCGCCGTTTTGGTCGCACCAGTGCCCAGCTTGCTTCAGAAACACTTTCCGCCTCCGCTTAAGCGACCCTATGCTCAAAACCCGGGTAATTACTGCAACTGTTTTACTGGCAGTTTTTTTACCTATCCTGTTCTTGTTGCCACCGATCTACATTAATGGGCTTTTTCTCGTCATGATTCTTTTGGCGGCATGGGAGTGGAGTCGTTTGATTGCGCCCGGCGCGACTAGAGCAGCTTTGGTCTATGCGGCCCTCTGTTTCATTGCAATTGCGGCCTTGCTCTTCTTTTCTAATGTGGATGTGGATATTGCACTGCTGTTATTGGCGATGGTATTTTGGGTCATTGGGGCGCCAATCATCATGTCGCGCGGCACGCAGCTTACATTATCAAAGTGGCAATACTTTTTGGCTGTGCTGGGTTTGATCTTATTACCAGCTACTTGGTTCGCCTTAGTGTTCTTGCGGGAAATGGGTTTGCTGTGGCTACTGACAGCAATGGCTTTGGTTTGGGTAGCTGACATTGGCGCCTATTTTATTGGCAAGGCATTTGGGCGTCGTCGTTTAGCTCCGCAGTTAAGCCCTGGTAAAACGGTTGAAGGTGCTCTAGGCGGGATTGTGCTCTGCTGCTTATTTGCGACCGTATGTGCGCTGTATCTACCGCCAACGGCAACCATTTTTGGTGCCTTTGCATTGAGTTGGGGTTGGCTGCCGATGTTTTTATTGGTGATTAGCCTAACGATACTCAGCATTATTGGCGATTTATTTGAATCCCAGCTCAAAAGGCTGTCTGGAGTAAAAGACAGCAGTCATCTACTGCCTGGGCATGGCGGCATTCTAGATCGCATCGATGCACTTTTGCCAACCATGCCGATCGTCGTCTTACTCGTTGGGCTTTTAAAATGAATAGCCCCAGTAATCCTTCTTTGCGTCGCCGCGTGGCGGTATTGGGCTCTACCGGATCGATCGGTGTGAATACCCTGGATGTGATTCGGGCGCATCCCGATCGCTTTCAGGTGGTTGCGCTGACGGCAGGACGGCAGGTTGAGCGCTTGGCACAGCAGTGCCTGGAATTTAAGCCCCGCATTGCTGTGGTAGCCGATGCCGCTGGCGCGGCAAAGTTAGCGCAATTGCTTGCAGAAAAGAGCAGTCAACTGACGATCCTCTGCGGTCCAGAGGCATTGATAACTGCTGTTCTAGAGTCGGACTGCGATACCGTCATGGCGGCAATTGTTGGCGCTGCTGGTTTAGCGCCCACCTTGGCTGCGGCACAGGCTGGTAAACGTATTCTGCTCGCCAACAAAGAAGCCCTCGTGATGTCGGGCGATCTATTCATGAGTGCAGTCAAAGCGGGTGGTGCAGAGCTATTGCCGATTGATAGCGAGCACAACGCGATTTTCCAATGCTTGCCGGATCGGTTTGGTTCCGTATCAAATGGAACACGCGACCATTTTGGTGTTGAGGAATTGTGGCTGACTGCATCGGGCGGCCCATTTCGGGAGAAGAGCCTTGCTGCGTTAAAAACCATTACGCCTGATGAAGCGTGTGCACACCCCAATTGGGTAATGGGACGTAAGATCTCGGTCGATTCAGCGACCATGATGAATAAAGGCTTAGAGGTCATTGAGGCCCACTGGCTTTTTGGCTTGCCGCTCACTCAAATACGGGTATTGATTCATCCGCAGAGCGTGGTGCACTCCATGGTGCGTTATCGCGATGGCTCGGTGATTGCTCAATTGGGTCAGCCGGATATGCGAACCCCGATTGCCCATGGCTTGGCTTGGCCTGATCGCATCGATGCTGGCGTGGCGCCACTCAATTTAACGCAGCTATCCGCACTCCAATTTTCGGAGCCTGATTTTGATCGCTTTCCCTGTTTGGCGCTAGCATTTGAGGCGGCAAAAGCGGGGGGCACTGCTCCCGCCGTTCTGAATGCCGCCAATGAAGTGGCAGTGGCTGCGTTTTTGGATCAACGCTTACCGTATTTGCAAATCGCTGGCGTGGTTCGTGAAACACTGTCCGCAATTCAATCTGTCCCTGCCAGATCCATTGAGATTGTGCTGGGTACGGATGCCCAAGCGCGTGAGGTTGCAGCGCAGTTCGTTTCCACGCTAGCGAACACATAGAGGCATCCGGTGCAAGGACTCATTACTCTTTTTACCTTCATTGTCACGATCGGGATTTTGGTGGGCTTTCATGAATATGGCCACTATGCGGCGGCACGGATGTGTGGAGTGCGTGTACTGCGGTTTGCAATTGGTTTTGGTAAGCCCTTGTTTCGCTTTACTAGCCAAAACAAAACCGAATGGGTGATTGGCTCGATTCCATTGGGCGGCTATGTCAAATTACTCGACGGTCGCGATCCAGAACAACACATCGATGTAGCAAATGAAGCGAATGCCTTTGATCGCAAGCCGCTCTGGCAGCGCTCCTTTATTGTGGCTGCTGGGCCTCTGGCCAATTTCCTTTTAGCGATTGCTTTTTTGATGGTGATTTATCTTGCCGGCGCAGTCCAATTGCCGGCGCGTCTGCAGGCTCCGCCAGAGACATCGGTTGCTGCAAAGGTGGGGTTGGTTGCCGGTGATCTGGTCACGGGCTGGCGTGATATCAATGCCGCTTCAACCGATTTTGAGCCGGTCATTAGCTGGAACCAATTGCGCTGGCAACTGCTGGATGCTATTACGGGCGAGAAGGGCTTTGTTTTAGAGTTGACGAGCCCGAGCGGCAGCCGCATTGCGGTGTCATTCCCTGCTGAGGCCTTGCCGCAGGTTCAGCCCAAGCAAGATCCGCTTCAAGCCATAGGTATTCGGCCGGCAATCGCCAAGCCGGAGGAGATGGTGATGCTGCGCCTAGGCCCCGTAGACGCACTTCTTTATGCAAGTGAGCGGGTTTGGCTGATTACCGTGGTTTCAACCAAGTTAATGCTGGGTCTAGTTACCGGAGAAACCTCCTTAAACCAGCTGGGCGGACCCTTAAGCATTGCTGATATGGCGGGTAAGTCAGCGCAAGTGGGTTGGCAGGCTTTTTTTGGCTTTTTAGCCCTGATGAGCATCAGTATTGGCCTGCTTAATTTGATCCCAATCCCCATGCTAGATGGGGGTCAGCTCCTGTATGATGCATGGGAGTTGGTATCC
>JBEBBK010000154.1:0-3771 GCA_041158405.1 Pseudomonadota bacterium | reverse complement strand
TAATCAAATCGGCTAATGCTGGGCGAATATTGTCTGGAATATTGGCATCGATTTCTTGCTGCGAAAAAGCGGGCGCTGGCAAATAAAACAGCTTGGCACCATCGGCAATTTCCAGCAAGGTATTAGCACGGTCTTTGAGGAGTCCGACCACCTGAATAAAGTCAGGACCCTGCCCTGCTTCCGGAATGACTATCCCCCGTTCCAAAGCAAATGGTTTGACTTGCCCTGCTAATTTGGTCGCATCACTGTGCTGAATGTAATGGTGGTTAAGCCAGAGTAACTTTTCCGGGTTGTGCTGTGCTGGCGAGCGTCCCAAATGATCTAAATCAAACCAGCCGACAAATTGATCGCGGGTAAAAACTTCCGCATCACCGTGAGCCCAGCCCAAGCGTGCTAAATAATTCAGAATGGCCTCAGGCAAATAGCCTTCGCGCTGGTAATCGCGCACGCTCATGGCGCCATTGCGCTTACTCATCTTTTCGCCTTCCTCATTCAAGACGGTGGGCAGATGGGCATAAATGGGGGGCGTGCCACCCAAAGCGCGCATGATATTAATTTGACGGGGAGTATTGTTGACATGATCGTCACCCCGAATCACATGGGTGATCTTCATATCAATATCGTCCACTACAACGCAAAAGTTATAGGTTGGCGTGCCATCGGGTCTGGCAATAACAAGATCATCGAGTTCGTCGTTGCTAATTTCGATTTGGCCTTTCACCGCATCTGGCCAAACAACGGAGCCGCCAATCGGATTCTTAAAGCGCATCACCGGTAATACGCCCTCCGGTACCGAGGGCAAGGTCTTGCCTGGCTCGGGTCGCCACAGACCGTTATAACGCGGCTTCTCTTTGTTTGCCATTTGCTGATCGCGTAAGGCATTGAGTTCTGCTTCACTCATATAGCAAGGGTATGCGAGGCCTGATTGCAGCATTTCTGCAATCACTTCGCGGTAGCGATCCATGTGCTGCATTTGATAGATTGGGCCTTCGTCGATATCCAGGCCAAGCCATGCCATGCCGTCGATGATGACGTCCACGGCCTCTTGGGATGAGCGCTCGAGATCGGTATCTTCAATGCGGAGGATAAAAGCACCACCATGGTGGCGTGCAAACGCCCATGGATACAGTGCGCTGCGCAGATTGCCGAGGTGGATAAATCCAGTCGGGCTAGGAGCAAATCGGGTGCGTATAGACATAGTCCGTATTATCTCAGGTCAAGCAAATCAAGGCAAAACCAAGGATACTTTGACCCATGAATGAATTACTTGTCTTTGTATGTGATGGCGCCCCCGTCCGAGGCGAAATTGTATCGATTGGCACTGCATGGCAGTCGGTATTAGAGCGGCGCGATGACCCCCCTGTTATTCGTCAGATTCTGGGTGATTTTGTTGCCGCTGCAACTTTGCTCAGTGCCAGCCTCAAATTCGACGGCACCTTGATTATTCAGGCGCAAAGTAAGGGACCGATTTCCCTCTTGGTAGTCGAGTGCAGCTCGAATCTCACCATGCGCGCTACGGTCAAGTTATCCGTAGAGTCTTCCGAGATTGATCCGAATGCCACGCTAGCCGATTTACTCGATGCTGCCAATACCGGCCGCCTGGTGATTACCTTAGACCCAAGCGACCGTCAGCCTGGACAACCGCCCTATCAAGGCATTGTTGCTCTGGAGCAAGAACACAATGGCATTTCAGTACCAGTTCAAAATGCCGCCGAGGCGATCATGCTGTACATGCGCCATTCGGAACAATTGGAGACCCGCATTTGGCTGGCCTCAAACGAACAGGTAGTCGGCGGCTTACTGTTGCAGCGTCTACCGAATTCTGGCGGGCATGTGCACCTTGATCCACAAACTGCAGCAGAGGGCTGGAGTCGCATTCAGGCTTTGGGAGAGACCATTACCAACGATGAGCTTCTGCAACTCAGTCCCGAGACCACATTGCGTAGGCTCTTTTTAAATGAATCAAGCGAAGCTGGTGTGCGGGCGTTTCCGGGGAGACCAGTCCAGTTCGCCTGCCGTTGTTCACGCCTCAAGGTTGCGGATGTTTTGCGCATGCTAGGGGAAGAGGAAGTCAATGGCATTCTGGCCGAGCAAGGCGCAGTGGAAACCGGTTGTGAGTTTTGCGGTAAGAGTTACCGATTTGATGCGGTCGATTGCATTCAGGTATTCAAAACTGACTTGCTTACCGATGCAACAAGGCCGCCATCGGGTGGGCATTAAGCGGCTACTGCTTACTGCGGTTTTTGCGCCTCTTTGGCTACTGCATCCTGCTTTGCTTGCGCTATGGATTTATCGCTGGGCAGAATTTGCACAAAGTACTCGCCCTCTTTGATCATGCCGTGTTCAGCCCGTGCGCGCTCTTCAATCGCACGCGTACCGGATTTCAAATCATTGACGTCGCCTACTAGCTTGGTATTACGCAGTGCCAATGCCTGATTGAGCTCTTTTTGCTCTTTGAGTTGCTGCTCCATTTCATAGACCTTGAACCAACCGCCCTTACCTAACCAGAGCGGGTATTGGATCGCAATCAGCAAACCAAACATGGAATAAATAATGAGCCGCATGACTTTGAAAAGTCGACTTTTATTTCTTCAGGTTATAAAAAACCGATTTACCAGGATAGGTAGCAACATCGCCCAAGTCTTCTTCAATACGCAATAACTGGTTGTACTTGGCAATCCGATCCGACCGCGACAGCGAGCCGGTTTTAATCTGACCTGCATTCGTGCCCACTGCTATGTCCGCAATCGTGCTGTCCTCGGTTTCGCCAGAGCGGTGTGAAATTACCGCGGTGTAGTTCGCCCGCTTCGCCATTTCAATTGCGGCAAAGGTTTCTGTCAGGGTGCCGATTTGATTGATCTTGATGAGAATCGAATTAGCAACGCCCTTTTCGATGCCTTCTTTGAGGATGCGGGTATTGGTGACAAATAAATCATCGCCAACCAGCTGAATCTTTTTACCTAGCTTTTGCGTTAAGTCAGCCCAGCCATCCCAGTCGCTCTCGTGCATACCATCTTCGATGGAAACAATGGGGAACTGATCGGCCAAATTGCCCAAGTAATCGGAAAATTCACTTGAGGTCAGCTGCAAACCTTCGCCAGCCAGATGGTATTTGCCATCTTTATAAAACTCACTCGCAGCACAATCTAAGGCAAGCAATACATCTTCACCAGCGTTATAACCTGCTTTTTCAATCGCAAGCAAAATAGTCTCAAGGCATTCTTTATTGCTCGTAAAGTTGGGAGCAAAGCCACCTTCATCACCCACTGAGGTTGGCATGTTCTTATCGTGCAGGATTTTCTTGAGGGCGTGGAAGATCTCAGCGCCGCAGCGTAATGCCTCACGGAAGGTTTCCGTACCCACCGGCATGATCATGAATTCTTGAATATCGAGGCTATTGTTCGCATGCGCACCGCCGTTGACGATGTTCATCATGGGAACGGGAAGTTGCATTGCGCCGGAGCCGCCAAAATAGCGGTATAAAGGCAAACCCGCCTCTTCTGCAGCAGCGCGGGCCACAGCCATCGAGACGGCCAAGGTGGCATTGGCACCCAGGCGAGCTTTGTTATGGGTACCATCGAGTTCATTGATGGTGCGATCCAAAAATGCTTGCTCACTGGCATCGAGCCCCATCACCGCTTCAGCAATTTCAGTATTGATGTTTTGAACGGCCTTGAGAACGCCCTTACCTAAGTAACGCTCGGCATCGCCATCGCGCATTTCAATCGCTTCCCGTGAACCCGTTGATGCGCCGGATGGAACCGCAGCACG
>JBEBBK010000153.1:0-3788 GCA_041158405.1 Pseudomonadota bacterium | reverse complement strand
TGGTCTTCGGGGCCGGGTTGGTTTTACAATTCCGCCATGACTATTAAATCCGACCACTGGATACGCCGTATGGCTCAAGAGGGCATGATCAGCCCGTTTGAGCCTGGCCAAATCCGCCAAGACGCTACTGGACAAAAAATCGTGAGCTACGGTACATCGAGCTACGGTTACGACATTCGCTGCGCAAACGAATTCAAGATCTTCACCAACATCAACAGCACGATTGTGGACCCGAAGCATTTCGATGAAAAATCCTTTGTGGATTTTCAAGGGGATGTATGCATTATTCCGCCGAACTCCTTTGCCTTGGCGCGCACGGTGGAATACTTCAAGATCCCACGTAGTGTTCTGACGATCTGCGTTGGTAAGAGCACTTATGCGCGCTGCGGCATTATTGTGAACGTCACACCATTTGAGCCCGAGTGGGAAGGGTATGTCACCCTCGAGTTTTCAAACACCACGCCATTGCCAGCAAAAATCTATGCAGGCGAGGGTTGTGCACAAGTCCTCTTTTTTGAAAGCGATGAAGTTTGCGGCACCTCGTATAAGGACCGCGGCGGCAAGTACCAAGGGCAGCAGGGCGTTACGCTACCCAAGACCTAATTGCATCTGGCAATTTTCCAAAGGCACACATGAAATTTCGTTTCCCAATCATCATTATTGATGAGGACTTTCGCTCTGAAAATATTTCGGGTTCCGGTATCCGCGACCTCGCTTTAGCCATCGAAGGCGAGGGCATCGAAGTCATTGGTCTAACCAGCTACGGCGACTTAACGTCGTTCGCACAGCAAGCCTCGCGGGCCTCCTGTTTTGTTTTATCGATTGACGATGAGGAGTTCATCAGCGATACCGAAGACAATGATTTACCTGCTTTGAATAACCTCCGTGCTTTTGTTGTCGAAGTACGTAAGCGCAATGAAGACATTCCGATTTTCTTGTATGGCGAGACCCGTACCTCACGCCATATGCCCAATGATATTTTGCGCGAGTTGCATGGCTTCATTCATATGAACGAAGACACGCCCGAGTTTGTGGCGCGCCACATCATCCGTGAAGCAAAGGTATACCTTGACTCATTGGCGCCTCCCTTTTTCCGTGCACTGACGCATTACGCCTCTGAGGGCTCGTATTCATGGCATTGCCCAGGCCACTCAGGCGGTGTTGCCTTCCTCAAAAGCCCAGTGGGTCGCATGTTCCATCAATTCTTTGGTGAGAATATGCTGCGCGCTGACGTCTGCAACGCGGTTGAAGAATTGGGTCAGCTGCTCGACCACACTGGTCCAGTACTAGCCAGCGAGCGCAATGCCGCGCGGATTTTCAATGCCGATCACTTGTTTTTTGTGACCAATGGCACATCCACATCCAATAAGATTGTTTGGCACTCTACAGTTGCCCCAGGCGACATTGTTTTGGTTGACCGTAATTGCCATAAATCAGTAATCCATTCCATCACCATGATGGGCGCAATTCCGATTTTCCTGATGCCAACGCGGAATCACTTGGGCATTATTGGTCCTATTCCGAAAGAAGAATTCGAGTGGGCGAACATCAAAAAGAAAATTGATGCCAACCCCTTTATTAAAGATAAAAACGCCATACCCCGCGTAATGACGCTGACGCAAAGCACGTACGACGGCATCATCTACAACGTCGAAATGATTAAAGACATGCTCGACGGTAAGGTGGATTCCTTGCATTTCGATGAGGCATGGTTGCCGCATGCGGCCTTCCATCCGTTTTATAAAGACATGCATGCGATTGGCGCTGACCGTAAGCGCACTAAGAAAAGTCTGATGTTCGCCACTCAATCCACCCACAAACTCTTGGCTGGTTTATCGCAAGCATCGCAAGTCTTGGTGCAAGATGCGGATGAGCATAAATTGGATCGCGATTGCTTTAATGAAGCGTATTTAATGCACACCTCCACCAGCCCACAGTACGCCATCATTGCGTCGTGTGATGTATCGGCTGCGATGATGGAAGCTCCGGGTGGAACTACCTTAGTCGAAGAGTCGATTGCGGAGGCGATGGATTTCCGCAGAGCCATGCGCGAGGTCGATGAACAGTTTGGTGCTGACTGGTGGTTTAAGGTGTGGGGCCCAGATCATTTGGCCGAAGACGGTATTGGTGAGCGTAGTGATTGGGTTTTAGAGCCCAATGCTAGCTGGCATGACTTTGGTAAGTTAGCCGTTGACTTCAATATGCTGGATCCCATCAAGGCAACCATTGTTACTCCTGGCCTTGATATTGAAGGGAGCTTTGGTGCAACCGGCATTCCGGCCAGCATCGTTACTAAGTACTTAGCGGAGCACGGCATCATTGTTGAAAAGTGCGGACTGTATTCCTTCTTCATCATGTTCACCATTGGCATTACTAAGGGCCGTTGGAATACCTTGGTAACCGAGTTGCAGCAGTTTAAAGATCACTTTGATAAAAATGCGCCGCTCTGGAAAGTGTTGCCGGAGTTTGTGGCAAAGCACCCGCGATATGAGCGGGTTGGCTTAAATGACATTTGCCAGCAAATTCATGCCTTCTACAAGGGCCGTGATGTTGCGCGCATGACGACCGAGATGTATACCTCCGACATGGTGCCGGCCATGATGCCTTCGGATGCTTGGGCGCAAATGGCTCATAAGAAAGTGGATCGCGTGCCATTGGATCAGCTGGAAGGGCGCGTTACTGCCATGCTGGTGACACCGTATCCACCCGGTATTCCCTTGCTTATTCCAGGGGAGCGGTTTAACAAACGCATTGTCGATTATCTCTACTTTGCCCGCGACTTTAATGCGCAGTTTCCTGGCTTTGAGACCGACATCCATGGCCTTGTAAAAACTGAGGTGGATGGGCGCAGCGAATACTACGTCGATTGCGTGCGCGTAGAAAAATAAGATTATCGGCCGGGCTTTTCAAGCTCAAAGCGGACTGGCGCATCCTCATCGGCTTTGGGTGAGCCCTTCTCTCCTTCTCCGCCTTGCCCGCCTGTAAAGTCAAACTCTTGACTCATCGCAGTCGGGGGAGGTTTATCTAAGAATGTAGTAACCAGCGCCGGAAAGGCAATCACGAGGCCAACCATAATGAGTTGCAAGCCAACCCACGGTAGAGCACCCCAGTAAATATCACTGCTCTTCACTTCTTTGGGGGCGACCCCGCGCAGATAAAACAGGGCAAATCCAAAAGGCGGGTGCATAAACGAGGTTTGCATATTGACGCACAGCATGACGCCAAACCACACTAAGGCTGCGTTGCCAGCAGCCTGCAGATTGCCGCCCATGGCCTCGAGCAAAACCGGCGCGAGCATTTTTTCAGCAACGGGCGCTAGTAAGGGGACGATGATGAATGCAATCTCAAAGAAGTCTAAAAAGAAGGCCAAGAAAAAGACCAAGATGTTCACCACAATCAAAAATCCAATCCAGCCGCCGGGGATGTCGGCAAAGAGGTGCTCTACCCACGCGCTGCCATCCACTCCCTGAAACACCACCGAGAAGCAGGTGGAGCCAATCAGGATAAAGATCACCATGGATGTCAGGCGCATGGTGTTTTGATAGGACTCAGTAATTTGTTTTTTCAGATTGGCGACCTTTGCGCGCCGCAGCCAAGCCAGTAACAGAGCCCCCATTGCCCCCATTGCGCCAGACTCTGTTGGGGTGGCAATGCCGAGCAAAATCGTGCCCAGGACGAGAAAGATTAAAAAGGCAGATGGAATAATGCCGAGTAAACATTTTTTCCACAGTACCCAGCCACCGATCTGCGCCTCACTGATGGAAGCTGCCGGAAGCCAATCTGGTTTA
>JBEBBK010000152.1:0-3826 GCA_041158405.1 Pseudomonadota bacterium | reverse complement strand
CCCAGATAGGGGCTTTCGATGAGGGCAATGCGCTGATTAGAATTAAGGCATATTTATTACAACGCTTGGGCTGCCTTCAAGACCTCATCCACATGGCCCGTTACCTTAATGCCGCGCCATTCTTTTGCGAGTTTGCCGTTGGCATCGAATAAGAAAGTGCTGCGCTCAACACCACGAACCTGCTTGCCATACATGTTTTTCATTTTCATGACGCCGAACAATTGGCAGAGCACCTCTTCCGTATCGGCAACGAGCTCAAACGGAAGCTCTAATTTTTGCCGGAAATTATCATGGGATTTGAGGGTGTCGCGCGATACCCCAATCACCAAGGTGTTGGCTTTTGTAAATGCGTCGATGTGATCACGAAACTCGCCGGACTCAGCGGTGCAGCCCGGTGTCATGTCCTTGGGATAAAAGTACAACACCAATTTTTTCCCTTGAGCCGCTAATGGAGAAAAAGTGAGTTGGGACGTTGCCGCTACTTCGCACGGCGGAATCGATTGACCAATGGTAATTGACATGGATTTTCCTTTTTTAAATCAGTTCGCAGGCTGAATCATCAGCTCGCCGCTGCGATTGGGTATTTCACCCCAAGTCAACGGCAATACCGCTATTTTATCGAGTTGTTTGGTGGCCGCCCAAGATCGGTGTAGCTCACCCATCGTAACCAGGTCATGGCCTTGGTCAAGCCAGCCAGCCAGCAGGCATTCAAAAGCAGGTAGGAGTTTTTGCCCCTCTAGCTCGGCGTGCAAGGTAAATACTTGATCGTTCGGGTTGCTTTGCGTCAGGGACAGAATATGGCGGACAGCGCCTAAAGCATCCATGCCATCCACGCCAATTAACTCATCAAAGGTCGGCAAGGTGGTGGGGTATTGCACGTGCTTACTTTTTCCATGGCCAAGCGCAATGCGGTAGGGGACAAGATTGGGCAAGGCTCTACCATCGGAAGAGTACTGGATATTCCAATCATCCAGCTGCTCTAAAGCAGCTTCATTCATTTGCCAACCAGCAGCGCCATAGGTTATCGGCGCATGACTAAATACGTCAATAAAGCGATCAAAGCTTTTTTGCATTTGGGCTTTGGTCCAAGCGCTATCGCGTTGGCGTACGCCATCTTGCCAGTCGACGTGATCCCATGTATGAATACCCGTCTCATGTCCGGCACGATCAATTGCTTGCATTTCGCTAGCCGCTTCGCGTCCAATATCCGGCCCAGGCAACAATACGCCATAGAGTAGGGTCTTTATACCGTAATGCTCCACCACGGATGTCCTACTGACTTTTTTTAGAAAGCCAGGCCGAAAGACCCGCTTTAAAGCCCAGCCGGTATGGTCTGGCCCCATGCTAAATAAAAAGGTGGCCTTGATACCTAATCGATCAAAGGTACGTCCTAAATTAGGCGTTCCTTCGCGCGTTCCTCTTAAGGTATCGACATCCACCTTCAGGGCAATTTTGGCCATGCCCTTTTACTCGTGGTCCATTAAGTGACGGGCTTTTTCAACGTCGTGGCGATAGGCTTCAAAAATATGCTTTAAGGCATCGCCCATTGTGGTGGATGGTTTCCAGTCCAGATCACTCATGGTGTTTGTAATTGCAGGCACGCGGTTTTGCACGTCTTGGTAGCCCACGCCATAGTAAGCACCTGAGGTGGTTTCGACGATCTTGACCTGATCTGCAGTCTTGGCATACTCCGGAATTTTTCGGGCAATCGCCAGCATTTGATTAGCAAGGTCGCGCACGGAGTGGTTGTTGGCTGGGTTGCCGATGTTATAAATCTTGCCGTTAGCAATATCGCCTTCATTGGCAATGATGCGCATAAGGGCATCAATACCATCATCGATATAAGTGAAGGCACGTTTTTGCTCGCCGCCATCGACTAAGTTAATCGGTTCGCCGCGCACGATATGACCTAAGAACTGCGTTACCACACGGGAAGAACCTTCTTTGGGTGTGTAGATGCTATCTAGGCCAGGGCCGATCCAGTTAAACGGCCTAAACAAAGTAAAGCGCAGACCTTCCATGCCGTAACCCCAAATCACCCGATCCATTAATTGCTTGGAGCAGGCATAAATCCAGCGGGGTTTGTTAATCGGACCATAGACCATATTGGACTGGGCTGGATCAAACTCAGCGTCTTCACACATGCCATAAACTTCCGAAGTCGACGGAAAGACCAAATGCTTTTTATATTTAACCGCAGACCGAACGATCGGTAAATTTGCTTCGAAGTCGAGCTCAAATACACGCAATGGTTGCTGTACATACGTGGCTGGTGTCGCGATTGCGACCAGTGGCAAAATCACATCGCATTTGCGAATGTGGTACTCAACCCACTCGCGATTAATCGTTATGTCACCCTCAAAGAAATGCATGCGGGGATGCGAGACTAAATCACCGAGGCGATCGTTTTGCATGTCCATGCCATAGACGTGCCAGTCGGTGGTTTCTAAAATGCGTTTCGAGAGGTGGTGACCAATAAATCCATTCACACCCAAAATCAGAACTTTTTTCATAAAGCTGCCCAGTTACCCGTGTTTTAAATGCTTGCCAATTAATGTGCGTTGGAACTTGCCGGCTGCCATGCCATGATTTCAATGGCCTGGCGATTCCCGCAAATGCCGAATACCCGATTATCAACTACCTGGATGCCGGGCTGGCCAAGATCAAGGGAGCTTGGCAGTAGGGGATTGAGCTTGGACTTGGCTATTACCATGCTTGCACCTTGCCAGTCAGTGAATGCCCCAGGGTAGGGTGGCGCTACGGCGCGGATCAGGTTATGTACCTGTAGCGCATCCTGAGACCATTGGATGCGCCCATCCTCAGGTTTGCGGCCACCAAAATAACTGCCCTTGGCAAGTACATTCGGGGTTCTTGGTACGCGGCCTTCCAAGAGTGAGGGTAAGACAGCTTGCATGACTTGTACTGCTGCATTGCTTACTTTAGCAAACACGGCAGTAGCATCTTCATCGGGATCAATGGAGACTGCGACTTGGCCAACAATATCGCCGGTATCAGGTTTGGCTTCCATGATGTGCAGGCTTGCCCCAGTTTCAGTTTCCCCATGCAGGATTGCCCAGTTCACGGGCGCACGACCACGGTATTTTGGTAGTAAGGATCCGTGCATATTCAGTGCGGCGATGCGGGCAACAGCGAGAATCTCAGAAGCAATCAGGTGGCGGTAGTAAAACGAAAAAATATAATCTGGCGCTATCTTTTTAAACTGCGGCAGTAGATCCAAAAGACCGCTTGCATCCGGTTGAATGCATGGGATTCCTCGCTCTTGGCATAGGGCAGCAACACTACCAAACCAGATATTTTCATGTGGGTCATCGGCGTGGGTTACTACCAATCCAATCTGAATGCCGGCCTCTAAAAGCGCCTTGATGCAGCCAACACCAACATTATGGTATGCAAATACAAGCGCCCGAATTGGTGCGTTCGGTGTATTCAATGGCTAAGGCCGTTCTAAAACAGTTTGAACCACATAGCGCGGGCGTTCACGCACTTGCTGGTAGATGCGTCCAATGTATTCGCCCAATAGGCCGAGACCAAAGAGCATCACGCCAATCAAAAAGAAGGTTAACGCAAATAGGGTGAATACCCCTTCAACCTCGGAGCCGAGAACAAAGCGACGGACCAAGAGAAGGGCGAAGAGGGTGCCTGATCCCAGCGCAAGCAGCATGCCAAAGATGGAGAAGAGCTGGAGCGGCATTACCGAAAATCCAGTGACCAAGTCAAAGTTTAGGCGGATGAGTTGGTACAAGCTGTACTTGGATTCACCAGCAAAACGCTCTTCGTGTTTTACGTGAATCTCAGTGGGATTTGC
>JBEBBK010000151.1:0-3877 GCA_041158405.1 Pseudomonadota bacterium | reverse complement strand
TTAATGGCTATATTTCAGGAGTGCATGAAACTGCCAGCCTTTATCGATGCCTCGTGGGAAAAACAAATCGATGCAGAGGGACCGAACCCGTCTTTTTAATCCCGCTGTTTAACTGGTCTGGTTGATCCACCAAATGACCAGTGAGAGCGTGAGTAGAGAGCCCACGGTTGTTTGTAAAACCACGCGCGAGATTGTCGAGCCATTCGCTTGGTAATACTGCGCCAGCATAAATGGCCCTGTGCCAGTGGGTAGGGCGCTCATAAGCACTGCAGCCTGAACCCAAAATAAAGGCAGACCGAGAATAGGACCAGCAACCAGCCAGGCTACGCCAGGCTGCACGATCAACTTGATAAACGTCAGACCCCAGACCCCACTTGCTTTGCCATCGGTCTTTTGCATCAGAAAGAGGCCAATTGAAACTAAGGCGCAGGGACTGGCTGCTGCCGCTAACAAGGATAAAAACTGCTGAATGGGTTCCAGCATCTGCAGGCCACTGGCAGACCAGACTACTCCCGCAACCGGCGAAACCAATAAGGGATTTTTTACTAATGAGCCCAGAACAATACCTATGATGGCGTACCACGGCTTATGCGCTTGTTTGCCGAACTCAATAAAGACAATGGCGAGGGCAAAGAGCCCACAGACAACCACCAAGGTGGCGATGAGGGCAGGTGCTAAACCATCGTCTCCTAGAGCCAAGAGGCATAGCGGGATACCCATATAGCCGGTATTCGAGTATGAGCCACTAAGGCCCGTGAAGCTTGCCGCTGCCCAATTGCGCGTGTGATACCAACGGTAGAGTAATAGGGTGATGTACACCGCAAAACACCCTGCACTAAAAGCGATGATGAAGCCGGGTTGCCACAGGGTTTGCCAATCGCTATTAGCAGTGAAATTAAAGAGTTGTGCGGGTAGCGCTAACCAGACAACAAAGCGGTTGATTTCAGTGGAGGCATTAGGGCCGAGCTTGCCGGTTTTGCCGGCAACAAAGCCCGCCAGAATCAGCGCAAAAACTGGAACAACAACACTCAGTACGGGTAGCAAAATAACTTAACCGATCTTTTTTAAACCAGCCCGAAAGCGCGCGGCGTTTTCAACGTAGTGATCGGCAATGCGTTCAATATTTTGGATGTGTTCAGGGCTCAAGGCTTTAACGGCCTTGGCGGGCGAACCTAAAATCATCGAGCCATCAGGAAATTCTTTACCTTCGGTGACAAGAGCGCCAGCACCAACCAAGCAGTGCTTGCCAATCTTGGCGCCGTTCAGCACGATCGCGCCAATGCCAATTAAAGTGCCGTCACCAATGGTGCAGCCATGCAGCATGACTTTGTGGCCAATGGATACGCGCTTACCAAGGATGAGCGGAAATCCAGGATCGGAGTGGAGTACGGATGCGTCTTGCACATTACTCTCGTCGCCAATGGTGACTTGATCGTTGTCACCGCGCACCACGGTCTTTGACCAGACGCTGGCGTTTTTGCCTAAGCGGACATGCCCAATTACTTCAGCGCTGTCCGCTACAAAAGCGCCTTCTCCTAATTGGGGTGCAATACCATCGAGTTCATAAATAGCCATATCCCATTATAGATAGGCTATGTAGACAGGGCTGCGATGCTTTTTACCAGCTCGATTCACGATCAGGGGTGGAGGAGATCCGGTGAATACTTAAATCGGCCCCATCGAACTCTTCTTCTTGGGATAAGCGCAGGCCCATCACTAATTTGAGTAAGCCATAAACCGCAAAGCCACCGACCAGTGCAATGCTGACCCCAAGAAAACTTCCAATCAGCTGCCCTGCAAGGGAAATGCCGCCCAGTCCGCCCAGCGCGGTTGTGCCAAAGATGCCGGCAGCGATGCCGCCCCAAAGACCGCATAGGCCATGTAACGGCCAAACCCCCAGTACATCATCGATCTTCCAGCGGTTTTGCGCGAGCGTGAAGGTGTATACAAATAAAGCGCCCGCAACCAGGCCAACGATTAAGGAGCCTAAGGGGTGCATCAGGTCCGAGCCAGCGCAGACTGCAACCAATCCAGCTAAGGGGCCGTTGTAGGAGAAGCCCGGATCATTTTTACCAATCAGCCACGCAGACAAGGTGCCGCCGACCATGGCCATTAAGGAATTGAGCGCAACGAGGCCGCTGATCTTATCAATGGTTTGCGCGCTCATCACATTAAAGCCAAACCAACCCACCGCCAAAATCCAAGCGCCCAGTGCTAAAAAAGGAATATTCGAAGGAGGGTGCGCAGCGACATTGCCGTCTTTGGTATAGCGACCACGGCGCGCGCCAAGGAGCAGAATAGCCGGCAGGGCAATCCAACCGCCCATGGCATGGACCACGATCGAGCCCGCAAAATCATGAAACTCTTCGCCGGTGAGTTCTTTGATCCACGCTTGGATGCCGAACTGTTGATTCCACGTAATGCCTTCAAAGAAGGGATAGATAAAACCGACGAGTAAAAAAGTTGCAATCAGTTGGGGATTAAACTTCGCGCGCTCGGCAATGCCGCCAGAGACGATTGCCGGAATTGCTGCGGCGAAGGTGAGCAAGAAAAAGAATTTAACCAGCTCATAGCCATTTTTCTGGGCAAGGATTTCTGCGCCAGAAAAGAAGTTAACGCCGTAGGCAATGCTGTAGCCAATGAAGAAATAGGCAATGGTGGAGACGGCAAAATCAACCAAGATTTTGACCAGTGCATTGACTTGGTTTTTCTTACGCACCGTGCCCAGCTCTAAAAATGCAAAGCCTGCGTGCATCGCCAACACCATAATGGCGCCCATCAAAATAAACAACGCATCACTACCGGTCTTAAACGAATCCATGGCCTATCCCTTTAATTGATGCGTCATTATGGGGAATGGGGAGAGGAATAATCCATAAAATTGCACCAAATAAGTGCAAAAATAAGGCGTTTTTACCCCTACGCTGCGGACCTAGGCAAAAAAGTGAGTAGTTGGGGCGATTCGGGCTAAGGCAACTAAAACCCAGCAGCAATGCCATCGCGACGGTGATCGCTGCCAGCAATATAGCCGCCAGATATATCCTCACCAATCAGGGCAATGGCCTGAGCGCTTCCAAAATCAAGGCTGTTATGGGGCATTACCGTGACATCGTGACCGAGTTGGCGTAGGCCATCGACAACATCAGTTGGCATGGAAGACTCTACGGTGAGCTTTCCCGAGTCATCAATGCGCCAGCGCGGCGAATCAGAGCAAGCTTGGGGATTGAGCTGATCGTCAACAAAATGCATGAGCATTTGCAAGTGACCTTGCGGCTGCATGTTTCCACCCATCACACCAAATGCCATGACTGGCTTATCTGCTTTGCTTAAAAAAGCGGGAATGATGGTGTGAAATGGTCGCTTACCTGGGGCTACCTGATTGGGATGTCCAGGCACAAGGCTAAAGCTCATCCCGCGGTTATGGAGTGCGATACCGCCTGGCGCAACCACGCCTGAGCCAAATCCTTTGAAGTTGGATTGGATGTAGGACACCATCATTCCAGAATCATCCGCGGCGCACAAATACACCGTACCACCCGAATGCGGATCACCGCTTTTATATTGCCCCGCTTTGCTAGGGTCAATCATTGCCGCACGACCAGCAAGGTACTGTTGATCGAGCAGTGCCCGTGGATCCAAATGCATCGAACCCGCATCCGCAACATGTGCATAGGCATCCGCAAAGGCAAGTCGCATGGATTCCACTTGGAGGTGGATACGTTGCGTAGAATAACGCGGATACTGCGTTGCATTTAATGCATCTAAGATTCCCAATGCCATTTGGGCAATGATTCCAGTGCCATTGGGTGGGATTTCAGAAAGGGTATAGCCCTTGTATTTAAAATCGAGTGGCTCAACCCAGTTCGCTTCATGCGCA
>JBEBBK010000150.1:0-3895 GCA_041158405.1 Pseudomonadota bacterium | reverse complement strand
CCACCTGCAGTAGTGGCACGCGGCTCGATCATGTGCAGATAAGCCAAGCCCAATGGATTTAGCTTATCGATGACAGCAGTAAAGAGGGTCAATGGATCGCTATCGGCAATGTCATTAAAACTGCCATAGGGTGACAAACGAACGCCAATTCGGTCATATGAAAACACTTCACTAACGGTTTTCAATACCTCGATTAACAAGCGCAGGCGATTTTCAACCGAGCCACCATATTGATCGGTACGTTGATTGGTTTTATCTTGCAAGAATTGATCCAGCAAATAGCCATTGGCTGCATGGACTTCGATGCCATCAAATCCTGCTTTTTTAGCATTGAGCGCCGCATTACGAAAATCAACGAGTAGCTGTGCAATATCCGCTTCAATCATCGCTTTTGGGGTTTCATATTCGTGCAATTGCCAATCGGCGCCGTAGGTTTTGCCAGCAGGCGCTATTGCAGAAGGAGCGACAGGCAATCCTTCGTTTGCATGCAGCGATGAATGGGAAATGCGGCCAACGTGCCAGAGTTGCGACACTATCAAACCGCCTTTGGCGTGGACTGCTGCAACAATGTCTTTCCAAGCTGCGGTTTGTGATTCTGAATAAATACCCGGCGTAGCTGGGTAGCCTTTACCTAAGGGGGAAATTTGGGTTGCTTCGGTGATGATCATGCCCGCACTCGCGCGCTGACTATAGTAAGTCTTGGCTAGCGGATTCGGTACATCGTCATCGATGGCGCGCATGCGTGTCAGTGGCGCCATAACTAAGCGATTCTTGAGTGCCAAGGAGCCAAGTGACACTGGGCTAAGAAGTTCTACGTGGGTCGACATGCGTGCTTCCTCTATATAAGTGAATAAACCAAACAATCCTGATCGTAACAAGAATGGTGCTTGTCTGCATGCCGCAGTAAAGACTAATATTTACGAGCGCGTCATTTAAGCCATGTATTCTGTATGCCTAAATGGCATTTCTGGATAAGAATAAAGGGATGAATATGAAAACGTGGCAATGCATTGTGTGTGGATTTATTTACGACGAAGCCAAAGGCCTTCCAGAGGATGGAATTGCGCCAGGCACCGTGTGGGCCGATGTTCCAGCGAATTGGGAATGCCCCGATTGTGGCGTATCCAAGTCCGATTTTGAGATGGTGCAAATTTAAATTGCGCTTCTTTTATAGTGCACCATCATAATATTGATTAAAGGAGCATCGCTTTGAGCGTACACCAAGAGCAATCCCAGCCGATTGTCATTATTGGCAGCGGATTAGCTGGCTATACCGTCATTCGCGAATTACGTAAGATGGATAAGGATGTGCCAATTACGCTCATCACCCGCGAGCCCGGCTACTTTTATTCCAAGCCGATGCTGTCGACTGCATTTGCAAACAGCAAACTAGCGGAGCAGCTCATCAGCACAAGCAGTGAGGCCATGGCGACCCAGCTCAATCTAACAGTAATGGGTAACACCGATGTGCATTCAATTGATGCGCAGGCTCGGCTACTCCACACCAGTAATGGTGAAATAGCTTATAGCAAACTGGTCTTGGCTTTAGGCGCCGATCAAATTCAGCTGCAACTCAAGGGCACCGCTGCTGATGCCGTCATGACGGTGAATGACCTCGAAGACTACGCGCACTTTCGTGAGGCTATTGAGGGTCGCAAGCGAGTAGCAATTCTGGGTGCTGGCCTCATTGGCTGCGAGTTCGCCAATGACCTTACGCTGGGAGGCTACTCGATAGACGTTATTGATTTAGCGCCGCATGCCTTAGGACGCCTCTTACCTGAGGCTGCAGCAACAGCGCTCGAAGAAAAACTCAGTGCAGCGGGTGTGCGCTGGCACTTTGGCAGTACCGCAGAATCGATTGATGCGCACGGTGATGCGATACGCATTACCTTGGTCAATGGCGACACGATCGATACGGACGTTGTCCTCTCAGCAGTGGGCTTACGTCCTCGCACTCAATTGGCTCGTGACGCAGGCATTAAAACGGGATTGGGCATTGAGGTTAACCGCCAACTGCAAACGAATCTGGATTCGATTTATGCCATTGGTGACTGTGCGGAAACTGAGGGTCTAGTTTTGCCCTACGTGATGCCCATCATGCAAGCAGCCCGAGCCTTAGCACCAACGCTTCTTGGGCAAGCGGCATCACTGCAATACCCAGCCATGCCGGTGATGGTTAAAACTCCCGCCTACCCCATCGTGGTCTCGCCGCCAGCAAAAGGGGCAGAAGGCGAATGGAACAGTACGGAAGTCGAAGGGGGCATGCTGTGTCGCTTTGAGTCAAACGACGGTCAGTTGCTGGGCTTTGCCCTACTCGGCTCTGCTACCGCAGAACGTGCCGCACTAGTTAAGTTGCTACCTCCTGTATTGGCATGAGTACCGATCAGAGTAATGAATCCGGCGCCACTGCATACACCCTCATTGGTGGCGCAGAAACCATTCGGCAATTGGTTGACCGCTTTTATGACTTAATGGAGCTCGAGCCAGCCTATTCAATTATTCGACAACTGCATCCGGCCGATTTAAGCACATCGCGCGATAAGCTTAATTTGTTTTTGAATGGCTGGATGGGCGGCCCTGGGCTGTACCAAGAAAAGTATGGGCACCCCATGCTACGCGCGCGTCACCTGCCCTTTCCGATTGGATCAACCGAGCGCAACCAATGGCTCGACTGCATGCAGCGCGCGATGGATGAAGTCGCAATCGATGAACAGCTTAAAGCCCGCCTCCATGAATCCTTTTTCGCGACCGCCGACTGGATGCGTAACAAGCCTGACTGAGTTGGTTTGTTTTAAAAAGCCAGAAACAAACAAGTCACCCGCAGGTGACTTGAGTGGTGCAGCAGTAAATCAGGAATTACGCAAAATTCTTTGCTGCAAAATCCCAGTTCACTAAATTCCAAAATGCCTCTAGGTACTTCGGACGCGCATTGCGGTAATCAATGTAGTATGCGTGCTCCCATACATCGCAGGTCACCAAGGCTTTTGCATCGGTTGTTAATGGTGTAGCAGCATTGCTGGTGGATACGAGATCCAGCGAACCATCGGGCTTCTTCACAAGCCAGGCCCAGCCAGAACCGAAGGTACCCACGGCGCACTTGGCAAATTCTTCTTTGAACTTATCAAACGAACCCCATTTGGCATTAATCGCATCAGCCAGTGCACCAGTAGGAGCGCCGCCGCCATTCGGCTTGAGGCCCATCCAATAAAAGGTGTGGTTCCATACTTGGGCTGCGTTATTAAATACACCGCCGGCGGATTTTTTGATGATGTCTTCTAGGCTGGCGTTCTCAAACTCGGTACCCTTGATCAGGTTATTCAAATTGGTAACGTAGGTCTGATGGTGTTTGCCATAGTGAAAGTCCATGGTTTCTTTTGAAATGTGTGGGGCCAAGGCGTCAAGCGCGTAAGGCAACTGCGGTAATGTGTGTTCCATCGTGTCTCCCTGATTGAAATGGTTTTTGTTCATGCGGGGTTTTTTTAAGCCCGCTTCTTTCTAACAGACACTATTTTATGCGGGCGCAGTACTTTTTGCATATTTATCCCCCGTTGCCTACAGACCTCCGTGGGATTGGGCGCTCATCAGGTACAGCATCGGAATCGACAAAATCGTATTAAAGCGCGATACCAGCATGGCACGGCGAGCTGAGGCCGCTTTAACTACCGGCTCGGCGGGCACGATCCCCAAAGCCCGTTTTTGATTGGGCCAAATCACAAACCAAACATTGAATGCCATAAACAAGGCAATCCACATCCCTAAACCAATCGCCCGAAACGCCGGCTGCAAAGTAAATGCCTGATGCGCATAACCGGCAAAAATCGCTACGAGCAAGCCTGTCACTACCGTACCGAGGGCGGCGTAACGAAACCATAGCAGTGCTCGCGGCGCAATGACT
>JBEBBK010000149.1:0-3913 GCA_041158405.1 Pseudomonadota bacterium | reverse complement strand
GGTTGCTATGTTTTTAGTCGTACCTCGCTTATTGGTGCAAATGGGCTTTCCACTCGGGCGCCATTGGGAAATCTACCTTCCGGTATTGCTGATCTCGTTTGCATTAATGGCGCCTATTTTGGTGTTAGGCGAAAAGAAGCAGCGCCTCCGTGTTGCAGTATTGGTAGCTATTGGTCTCTTGTTCATTTCGCAAGTCGTCTTTATTGAAGCCACCACCATTTTGCTCATTTCAGCAGCCTTGTTGATTTACTTTGTCGGATTTAATTTACTTGAGGCATTGCAGCCCTCATTGGTATCGCGCTGGGCGCAAGACTCCAAGGGTACGGCGCTCGGTATTTACAACACTACTCAGTCCCTGGGGCTCTTTTTTGGTGCTGCGGTTGGTGGTTTGGTAACCCAATACTTTGGTGAGTTATCGGTGTTTATGCTGGGAATGGCACTGATTTTTGCCTGGCTTATAATTGCATGGTCGATGCGCGAGTTACCAGCAAAAAAGTAAGCCACGGAAACTCCAGCCGCATAAACAGACAAGTTGACTACTTACCTGCTGTACAAGCCTCATTAACACTAACGCATTGATTTACATTTTTTTCACATACATTTTCTTCGGGAGACATCATGGCATCGGTAAATAAAGTCATCATCGTGGGTAACATTGGACGGGACCCAGAAACACGCTATATGCCTAGCGGCGACGCAGTAACCAATATTTCAGTAGCTACATCGGATCGCTATAAAGACAAGCAAACCGGTGAGATGAAAGAAACCACAGAATGGCATCGCGTTGCGTTTTTTGGCAAGCTTGCTGAAATTGCAGGGCAATACCTTAAAAAGGGATCACAGGTATATGTTGAGGGCCGCCTGCGTACACGCAAGTGGGCTGATGCCAGCGGACAAGAGAAATACTCCACTGAGATTGTGGCGGACTCGATGCAGATGCTCGGCTCAAAAATGGCTGGCGGCGGTGAGGGCGGTGAAAGCTACTCGCGTCCTAAGTCGTCTGAGTCAAACGCAGCGCCAGCACCCACAGCAGCATCCTTGGGCGCAATGGACGACGACATTCCGTTTTAACTAGTACTACTGTCTGGCGTGGCGTGTATTGTCGGGCCAGACAGCGTTGTAATCCGTTCGAAACGGATTGATATCAAGACCGCCCCGCCGCGTGTAGCGCGCATAGACCGATAACTTTTCTGGCTTGCATTGCCGCTTGATATCGCAAAAAATGGTTTCTGCACAGTGCTCATGAAATTCCCCGAGCTCCCGAAATCCAATTAGATAACGCAGTAAACCTTCCTCTTCAATAGGCCTGCCTTGGTAGCGAATTTGAATGCTGGCCCAGTCCGGCTGTCCAGTTACTGGGCAATTCGATTTGAGTAAATGCGATACCACGCATTGCTCTATAGGAGATCTAGTGTGATCTGCTTTCAGTAAAGCAGGATTTGCAGTCACGTTTGGATCTATTTCAATATCAAGGCGATCCAGTAAAACCCCATCCATTTCGCGCATGCCGCGTTTTGAAAGTTGCTCTGGACTGAGAATACGCATCCGAATGGGTGCCCCTGCAACCGCAGATAAATCAGCCACGACACGCTCCCGCAAAGTTTCTTCATCTGCAATGCGTTCACTGTTCAGGCTATTTAAAAACAGCTTGAATGATTTAGATTCGATCATGTAAGGCGAGTCTGCAGGGATTTCAAACTCAGCCAATGCAATTTGTGGCTTGCCTTTTAAATTGAGCCAGCTGAGCTCGAATGCATTCCAAAGATCAACCCCAAAAAATGGGAGCGCACTTGTCGGGCTGAGACCTAACTTCGCACGGTTTTCTGCGCGCGGAATCGGAAACAGCACGCTGGGGTCGTAGTGCTGGGGGTATGCCGTTTCTTTACCAAGCGGTAAGTGGGGGGAGTCGGAATAGCTCATGAAAAGAGTGGGGATGCGCTTTAATTAACCACTCGATTTTGGGCGGTTAGCGACCCCCGAAACTACATGCCCCGTTGGCGCAACGGACGCTGCTGAGTTGCAATGCCCAGTTTGATCGTCAAAGAAAAAATCGGGTTCGAATTCGCGGAGGAACTCACTTTTGGAAAGGCCGCCTAAGAACATCGCTTCATCCACATCAATGCCCCAGTTCATGAGGGTGCGAATCGCGCGTTCATGTGCGGGGGCAGAGCGGGCAGTAACTAAAGCGGTCCGAATGCGCATGCCATGCGCGGCCTTTGTGCCAGACTGACTTTGCAGGCGGTGCAGCGCTTCCAGTAGCGGCTTAAATGGACCAGGCGGTAAGGGAATCGCCACCTTTTTGCTTTCGTGATCAACAAAAGCTTCTAGCCCACTACTCTGAAAAACTTGCTCTGCTTCATCTGAAAACAAAACAGCATCACCGTCAAAGGCAATGCGAATTTCATTGGGATGTGACTCAGCAGTTTTACTAGATTCGGGGTAGACGCGCGCCGCCGGAAAGCCGGCATCAATCGTTGCGCGTACATCATCCTCATTGGCCGATAAAAATAAATTCGCCTGCAATGAGCGCAAGTAATGGTAGGGCGGTCTGCCGCGGGTAAACACGCCGCGCTCTAGGCGAAGCTGGTGATGCTCTGCAGAGCGGAACACACGCAAGCCACTGACTGGATCATTGCGTGACAAGATGACAACCTCGACCCGTTGCTCTTCCCCATCGTTAAAGGCCAGTAGTTTTTGTACTAGCGGAAAGGCAACGCCCGTTTGCGCCGGCATGGCCAATCGATCCAGCTGTAGCTTCATGTAGGCGCTGTCATCGCTGGTTTCAAATAAGCGATTCTCTTCCTCAAAATCAAAGAGGGCGCGCGATGAAATCGCAACAACGAGCTTTCCGGTCAGGCTATAGGACATTCAGCTGACTTACTTTAAGAACAGTTGGTAAGCGGGATTCGCACTTTCATTCCAGTGCGGATAGCCCAGGGAAGCCAAGAAGGATTGGAATTGCTTCTGTTCATTTTTAGGTACTTGAATGCCGACGAGGATGCGACCATAGTCTGCACCATGGTTACGGTAATGAAATAGGCTGATATTCCAATTGGGTGCCATGCTGGTTAAAAAGCGCATCAAGGCACCGGGGCGCTCAGGGAATTCAAAGCGGTACAACATTTCATCGTGTGCCAAAGGAGAGTGACCGCCGACCATATGCCGTAGATGCGATTTAGCAAGTTCATCGTGGGTTAAATCAATCGTCGCAAATCCCGCTTTAATAAAGTGCTTGGCGATCTCGGCGCTATCAGTAGATTTTTGTGTACCAATGCCAACAAAAATATGCGCTTTGGCTTGATCGGCAATACGGTAATTAAACTCCGTTACATTGCGTTTGCCAAGCAGTTGACAGAAGCGCTTGAAGGAGCCTCGCTCTTCTGGAATGGTGACGGCAAACACAGCCTCCCGAAACTCGCCCACATCGGCGCGCTCAGCTACAAAACGCAGGCGACTAAAATTCATATTGGCGCCGCATGCAATGGCAACCAAAGTTTTATCTTTTACTTTTTTCTTTTCAACGTATTTCTTGAGACCGGCAATCGCGAGTGCACCAGCGGGCTCCAAAATACTGCGCGTATCCGTAAACACGTCATTGATGGCAGCACAAATTTCATCGGTGTCGACGGTAATGATGTCATCCACCACGCGTTTGCAAATGCGGAAGGTTTCTTTGCCGACTAACTTAACCGCAGTGCCGTCAGAAAATAAACCCACCTCTTTTAATTCGACGCGCCGACCTGCTTTGAGCGACTGGCGCATGGCATCGGAATCGGCCGCTTGCACGCCAATGATTTTGGTTTCTGGGCGAACGGCTTTGACGTATTCGCCGATGCCGGCAATCAGGCCACCACCACCAATGGCCACAAAAATGGCATCAATCGGAGCTTGGTGTTGTTGCAAAATTTCTTGT
>JBEBBK010000148.1:0-3928 GCA_041158405.1 Pseudomonadota bacterium | reverse complement strand
CGGCGTAATCTGGGGCGTTACATCTAGCGATAACACAGCCTTTTTAAATTCCACCGTCGGAATCGTTGTGCCACCCGTTTGCGCTGTGGACAGATAAGGAATCTCGGTGCCGTCTTCAATCACTGCTTTAACGTTATCACCGGTAACCACCTTAGGACTAGAAATAATCTTGCCGCGTCCATCTGACTCCAGCGCCGAAAGCTCCACATTGAGAATGCGCGACCCTGTTGGACTCAACAATGCAAAGGCCATCGTTCCAGCAGCAGCGCGCGTTACTGGCAAATTAACTGAACCGAGCGTTTGATTAACCGAGAAGGGTTGTCCATTAACGCTATTTAAAGTCTGATAACTCGGCGTGCCACCGGGAACCAGCCTGTTGTAATTAAGCGCCTGCGCTGCCTGAGTCGGTGGCACATATTGTCCGCCACCGATTTGCAGACCTCCACCGCCCATACGTACCGTATCTAAAGCGCCCAGACGCACACCTAACTCTTCGTTAAAGGTTTCATTCGCCTCAACAATCCTCGCCTCTATCAATACTTGTCTAATCGGTTGATCAACCGACTTAACCAACAGCGCAATTTCCGAGAGCTTTGATGCTGTGTCGTTAACAAACAAGGTGTTGGTACGAGAATCAACGCTGACTTTACCGCGTGGCGTTAATTGTTCGCGCACCAGTTTTTCCAGGTCGATAGCCTGGGCAAAACGCAAACGAAACGCTTCCTGCTTTAGCGGGCCAATACTTTGAGCCTGCTGAGCGATTTCCATGCCTACGCGCTCCTGCTCCATCGCTTCGCTTTTAGGTCGCACTATCAAAATGCCATCTTCCTGTTTACCCACAAGCCCGCGCTGCTGGAAAATAGACTGCAAAACCTCCGAAGCCGGCACGTTATTCATCACGATAGTCACTTGCCCTTTAACCGCTTCACTGGCAACGATGTTGATTCCCAGCTCACGGCCGATAAGCGCTAATACCTGACGCACATCGCCGTTCTGAATATCCAGAGTGATGCGCGGATTCGCCACGCCAGACATTGCATAAGGCACGACCAAACTAAACGACATGAGCAAAAGACCTGACAGCACAAACTTCTTGCACAAATAACGGCATTGAATTTTCATTTTTAACGACTCCGCCGAGCAATCGGCAACCATGACTCAGAGCCATCTGCCTGCCGCAAACGGATGCCCTGTTTTGAAATATCAATAATTTCAGCCTGCTGATTACCCAGCCGATCTCCAGCTTTGACGTTTACAGAGCCTGCGCTTCCCTCGACGACCCCAATGTATCGCCCCTTTACTTCAAGGAAACCTACGATGCGAAGTGAATCAACAGGTGCATCCGCAAAATACCAACGCTCCCCGATAACGGCTTGAATATCGCTACCAGGCGCAAGAGGCTGCCCGATGCGTCCGGGCGCAAAAGGATCAACCACATGCTTTGCGGTATACACCGCCGGTGGCGTATCCACGAGTGTTGGCACAACCGAAGAATTAGCTGGCGCCACCAAAGGCGTTCTACTTTGCACCCACTGCGAAGCGGCTTCTTCGCCTGAAACGGAACAGGCTCCCAGAAGAAAGCAGCTTCCAATGCAAAACCAAAATTTAACGTGTATCACGAGAAACCTTGCCGTCTGAATTTTTTGGCAAATCCTTGTAACGGTATGCTTTGAGCAATGATGCCAAAACTATTTGATTTGCATGTGTTGCCGATGGCAACATCACCACATCTACCGTCACCAAGTGCTGCATCTTGGATACCAGCTCCAGAAACTTAGCAATTGCGTTGTAATCACCACGAAGGCGAATCTCGATAGGCAACACTACGTAATAGGCATGCACTTCTTCACCGAGCGGTTTAAAGAATTCCAATTGCAGCCCTGAATCTTTAGACGCCTTGTTCAATTGCGACAGAACATGTACCGATTCGAGCGCAGCTGGTATTGCATCAAGAAGCTCACCAAACCGCTCTAGGATTGTTTCTGTTTGAATCCGGTATACAGGCAACATATCAACCTGCTCGGCATACCTTAAATAACGATTTTTGAGCACCTCACGTTCCACTGTTTTGGTATCAATGTCGTTTAACGCGTCAGAGGAAACCGTCATCGTGCCTAGCAAAACACCCAACACAAAGACCAAAAGAAGAACTGCTATCCGAAAGCGGATCGTCCAGCAGGAAATATCGGTTATTGATTGGAGCGCCACTCCCGAATTAGTACTTAATCGCAGACGACTGATATCTGCCAGCAATTCTCTTATATCCTTTTTCCACCATGGAACAACAATCTTGCGGTCTCTTCGTGCGCTATAAATTCGCTTATATTTTCCTTTAACGGCAGCAGCCCTGGCACGAACCCAGACCATGCCATTAGAGCGCAAATTACCTAACTTACTCATGGGCAAGAACAACCGTCATGTTGTCGCCCACGCCTGAAAGCTTGACCTTTCCATTAATCAGAAAAACGTAGGGGGCAAGGCTCTCGACTTCCTGCATATGTATTTCTTCCAACGCCAACCCTGTTAATCTTTCCGATCTGACTATCAATTCAAAAAAGTGAGCGATCGCAGCGTTGTTAACTGCTTTTCCTTCAAGCCGAAATCTATCGCCATCTTCTTCCAGTCTCGTCAAATAAACATCCGGCGGCAACGCCCGCGCAACGTCATCGAGAATCATGACGCTAGTCGCACGCCTAGCATCAAGCTTTTCTAGAATTTTCTGTCTTTCCAACATGTCATCGCGCTGCTTTACAAACTGCTGGGCATCCCGATACGCCGGAAGCATTTGTGTAACGGCAGACTGCAAGCTGTTGTTATAGCCCTCAAGATAATCTGATCTTGCGACCACGACGCCATGAATAAACAACGCTGTTAAAAACGCAAGCAACAACACCAGGCTGACTTGACGGGCCAACACTCGTTTCAGCCAAAATTGTTTTTGCATCCGATGTGGCAGCAAATTGAAATGGCCAGTCATGCCGTCTTCCTAAGGGCCATACCCAATGCAACCATCATCCCGTACACCGGCGATATACTGCCATCGCCCTTCACAAATGTTGTTGGATGAATTTCTAACGTATCTTGCGACAGACTTTCAACGGTTGATGCGGCGACTGTACTCGAGTCTGCATCAACTACTAGAAAGAGTTGGTTCAATGCCCTGCCGTTTTCAAAATTCAAGCCTGCTCGACGGCAATATACTTGAAGTTCCTTTGAGACTGAGTCTGCAGTCACGACCAAATCACTTGGGTCATTATCAGCGCTCTTAAATACGTATGACACATGGTCAAGCGCGTTACGAGAAACTATAAATATTTTTTCGTCGCCTTCAATGAGTATGCCCAAAGGATATTCGACCGGTTTCAGACTGCCTTGAGCATTTGCGCACCAAAGCGTGGCATCGTGTACGGCCTGTATATCTCGATCAACAACGCTTAAGACAACACCCGCATCTTCTGCAACGATCCCTAACTCGTCGATCAGCCCTCGTTTACAAAATGCAATATCAATGCGTTCTGTATGCGCCGCCATTTCTGCGCTGTGTTTGAGAAAGTCAGCACAAATCTCTTCTGGGGGTACCGGCAGGTTAGAGACAGCCTCCACCACAGAAATCTGTTCGATCTGCTTTGTTGTCAGTCCTGCAGGTATCTCGATGTTTTTAGTGAAGACATCACCCGAAGGAATGCCAAGCGCCAATGTAAATTCGAGACCCCCTAAGCGCTCAGCCGCACATCGTAAGGCATTGACCATCTCTCCACGATTCGACAAGCCTGTATCCGGTTGATTAGCAAAACCTAATCCGCACGGCTCGTAAACAACTTCCATAACACGCTGGAAATTATCCATAGGCTTAGCCCGCACGAGGCAAACGCCTGCACGACCCCACCAGGCGCCCACCACAAATGGCTGAGCGCCAGTAAACCACCTG
>JBEBBK010000147.1:0-3929 GCA_041158405.1 Pseudomonadota bacterium | reverse complement strand
CTTTGAGCGCAGTAGCAACGGCTTGCAGATGGGTCTTTAGGCGCGCAAATTCCTCAGCCACATCGATTTTGACGGCATACAGCACCACTTCCTGCCGAATGCGGTCTAGCACTTCGGCCAGAACGGCACTATTGCTTGAAGTCGTTTGATTCACTTGGCTAGCGAGGGCTTCGGCCAAGCGGGCAGTGAGCTTGTCTTGGTATTGCTGAACGTATTCAGGGATGCGCGGCTCCAGGCTCGCAATAATGGCCTGCATTTGCTGGGTAATAGTATGCAAAACCCCCACTAAAGCGACGCCTTCCGCAACGCGGCTCGCCATCATGGCATCAAGGGCTGCCTTTGCAGCTTCAGCGGTTGCGCCAATCCAGCCCTCCTCTTCGCCTCTAGGCTCGTTCACTACCCCCGGCCAACGCAAGACATCGGCCATACGTAAGTCACCGGCCTGCGGAAATGTTTTTAATACCTCGGTTTGAAGTGCCTGCAGGGCTGCCAGGCGTTCGTGATTGAGGGTGCTTGTTGCCTTGGATGGAGCAACCGCGCTGGAATGGGCATTAATACGCCATGCCGCCCGAAACTCCACTTTGCCGCGGGCCAAGGCCTGAGTAGCCATGTCACGCAGCAGGGGCTCAGCTCCCCGGCACTCGTCCGGCAAGCGAAAGCCCAAATCCAGAAAGCGGCTATTGACCGCCCGGCATTCGACCTGCAAATCCGCAACCACCCCTGCGCCCAGGGAAACGGGGCGGGATGCACTGCCATAACCGGTCATGCTCGATATCATGTAAACATTGTAAATTGCCTTTCCCCCTAATTAGGATCAAATTCACTATGAGCACACCTTCTTCCCCGATTCAGCGACCTAGTCAGCGCAGCCCAAAGCAACTCCGCCCCGTCACGATTACGCGCGGCTTCACCAAGCACGCCGAGGGATCGGTGCTGATTGCCTTTGGCGATACCAAGGTGCTTTGCACGGCCAGCATCTTAGAGCGGGTTCCGCCCCACAAAAAAGGCTCTGGGGAGGGCTGGGTTACTGCAGAGTACGGCATGTTGCCACGCTCAACCCACACCCGTAGCGATCGGGAAGCAGCCAGAGGCAAGCAAAGTGGACGCACCCAAGAAATCCAGCGCCTGATCGGCCGAGCCATGCGCAGCGTATTTAATCTCAGCCTCTTAGGCGAGCGCACCATTCACTTGGATTGCGATGTCTTGCAAGCAGACGGTGGCACGCGTACTGCGGCAATTACCGGTGCCTATGTTGCAGCCCGTGATGCCGTCAATACCTTGCTCGAAAAAGGCGTGATTGCAAAAGACCCGATCATCGATAGCGTAGCCGCCATTTCCGTTGGCATTTACCAAGGTACTCCGGTACTGGATTTGGATTACGCCGAAGACTCAACGTGCGACACTGATATGAATGTGGTGATGACGGGTAGCGGCGGCATGATTGAATTACAAGGCACTGCTGAGGGCCCTGCTTTTTCCCGCGCGGAATTGGCCGAGCTACTTGACTTAGCTGAACACGGCATTCATGAACTCAGTAGATTACAGCGGGCAGCATTTGCATAATCCCGTCGCAACTCCTTCTATGCAAAAACTGGTTTTGGCTTCTAACAGCACTGGTAAGGTACGGGAATTCACCGCCCTATTTGCGCACCTCGGTATCGCCATCATTCCGCAGGGCGATTTAGGGATCGCTGCTGCCGAAGAGCCGTATTTCACCTTTATAGAAAATGCGCTCACCAAGGCACGGCATGCGAGCAAGGAAAGTAATTTACCGGCGCTAGCCGATGACTCTGGCATCTGCATCGCCGCACTGAATGGCAAACCGGGAGTGCGTTCAGCACGCTATGCCGGTCCAGATTCCAGTGATGCCAACAACAATGCAACTGTGATTGCTGAGCTGCGCGGCATTTCGGATCGCCGCGCACATTATATCTGCGCTTTGGTGTTTATTCGGCACGCTTTGGATCCAGAGCCTGTGATTGTGCAAACCCAATGGCATGGCGAGTTCATTGATGTGCCTCGCGGTAATGCCGGCTTTGGCTATGACCCGCATTTTTTTATTCCAGCGCTTGGTAAAACTGCGGCTGAATTAGACCCTACTGAAAAAAATAACATTAGCCACCGCGGCCAAGCCTTGCGCCAATTGCTGGCTATTCTCAGTCCATGAAATCCCCTGATCGCGTGCAGTTAATCGCGCTGCCGCCGCTCTCGCTCTACATTCATTTTCCGTGGTGCGAAAAGAAATGTCCTTACTGCGATTTTAATTCCCATCAAGTCAAATCCACTGGCTTTGATGAAGATCGCTACGTCAAAGCACTCTTGCTCGATTTGCAAACCGAACTGCCACGCGTTTGGGGCCGCAAGGTCCACACCATTTTTATTGGTGGCGGCACGCCTAGCTTGCTCTCAGTTGGAGGGATGAATCAACTTCTCTCATCGGTGCGTAGCCTACTGCCACTCGAGGCCGATGCTGAAATCACCATGGAGGCCAACCCCGGATCGGTCGAGGCCGATAAATTAGCTGGCTTTGCCGACTGCGGCATTAATCGGGTCTCACTCGGTATTCAGAGCTTTAATGATCAGCACCTCAAGGCCTTGGGCCGCATTCATAGCGGTGACGAAGCAAAGCGTGCCATCGATATTGCATCCCGCTACATTGAGTCAATCAACCTTGATTTAATGTATGCCTTACCAGAGCAAAGTTTGGATGATGCAGCCGCAGACATTACTACCGCGCTGTCATTTGCTACGCCTCACCTGTCGATGTACCACCTCACACTCGAACCCAATACCTTATTTGCTGCGCACCCACCCACGCTACCAAGCGAGGACATCAGCGATGCGATGTTTGAACAGAATCTAGCGATGCTCGATGCCGCTGCTTATGAACGCTATGAGGTCTCTGCGTATTGCAAGCCCCAACGGGAATGCAAACACAACCTCAACTACTGGCGCTTTGGTGATTACATTGGCATTGGTGCCGGTGCCCACGGCAAGATTTCCTTACCCGATCAAATTACCCGTCAGGTGCGTGAGCGCCACCCAGAAACCTATATGCAGCAGATGGAAACGCGCGGCAATGCCTTGATCGAATCCAAGACCGTTGCGCCCAGCGATCTCCCCTTTGAGTTCATGCTCAATGCCCTGCGCTTAAGCCAAGGGGTTGGTACTAGCAGCTTTAGCGAACGCACTGGCTTACCGCTTCACGTAATCGCATCAGCACTGGAAGCGGCCACCAAAAAAGGTTTGCTCGATGAAAATCCTGCCGTGTTGCGACCCACCCCGCTGGGCCTGCGCTACCTTAATGACTTGCAAGCAACTTTTTTATAAGGCAAAGAAATCTATGCGCATTCAATATCCTGTATTTATTGGCCTCGTGTCAGCGATTCTTGCTGGCTGCGGCACCTCCGCTTACGATCTGCGCGCCTATACCCAATCGGATGGCTTAGTTGGTGTGCACACCATTCAAAAAGCCAAAGAAAGTGAAACGCAGGCGATTGCCGAGGCCGAATGCAAGAAAAAAGGTAAGCGCCGCGCCGTCTTTGTCGAGTCACGTGCCACCGTCAATGACCGCTTTCCGATTACTAATCTTTATATGTGCAGAGACTAGGGCCTCTATCAACAGAAGGCCCAAGCTAACATCAACCCAAATAACTCAACACGGCATGCCCCTGACTTAGACCAAGCCAAATTTATTGGTTAGAGCGCGATCCCAATACAAGCCATACTCTTGAGGCAATGCATTTTTCATTGACGAATCGATGGCTTGTAATAAAACGCCGGGGCTTAAAGTGGGTAATTGGGTAGATAAAGGCGTAGCCTTGCCAGATCCGTCCCTGCACATCAGGTAATCGGATGTTATGTCCTTAGGATGCATTATTCCGGCAGCGCCAATAAGATCAGCCAATGATGCCACCGTATTTTTATGG
>JBEBBK010000146.1:0-3971 GCA_041158405.1 Pseudomonadota bacterium | reverse complement strand
AATCCCAAGCGCTATAGCGATCGCAAACTGGGTGATGGATAAGCTTAGTTACAAATTGCTTAGGTATTAAATCAACCTACCGTGGCAACACAGTGGGTTTTTTCTTATCCCCGCAAATGGGAGGGACTTTTAGCTAATTTCGCTCCCTTAGGGCACAAACAATCTTTTGCCATCAGAGCTCTATTCGGGTTTAGCCTAATACAGTTGAATTCATTGAGAATAACTATCACTTTAATTTTTGCAAATTAAATGCCAGTTGATAATTTAGAGCCGTTCTCTATGTACATCCAATCAGGAGTTTAAATATGAAAGCATCGTCGTTTGTAGTATCTGGAATTCGGGCTGCATTAGTTGCTTCAGCGCTGGTTTGCGCACAGAGTGCAATCGCTTCCAGCGCAACCTTAGACAAGATCAAAGCAACCAGCGCAGTAACCATGGGTGTGCGTGAATCGTCGATTCCCATGTCCTATACCACCGGAGATAGTCGCTTCGATGGATTCCACGTTGAAATGTGTCGCATGATTCTCAATGACATTAAAGATAAATTAGGCCTGAGTACATTGCGTATTAATTACCAGCCGGTTACCGGGCAGAATCGCATACCCTTAGTTCAAAATGGAACGGTCGATATTGAGTGCGGTACAACAACCAATAACACTGCCCGACAACGCGATGTGAGCTTTGCCAATACCCTGTACGTAGAAGAAGTGCGTATTGCTGTTAAGGCCAATTCAGGTATTAACTCGATTTCTCAGTTAGCCGGTAAAAAAGTAGCAACCACTACGGGCACTACATCAGTTCAGATTTTGCGCAAGCATGAAAAAGCAAACGGTGTAAATTTCGATGAAGTATTTGGTAAAGACCATGCCGATAGTTTCTTGTTACTAGAGTCTGGCCGTGCGGATGCCTTTGTCATGGATGGCTCGATCTTGGCAGGTAATATTGCGAATTCAAGAAATCCAAAGGATTTTAAGATTGTGGGCGAGGTACTGAGTACAGAACCGATTGCCATTATGGTCCGTAAAGATGACCCTCAATTTAAAGCAGCAGTTAATGCCGCCATCGCCAAAATAGTAGCCAATGGAAATATGCCAAAGCTTTGGGATAAATGGTTCTTAAAGCCTATTCCACCAAAAAATAGCATCGTTGGTCTTGAGCTATCCCCAGCAACAAAAAATGCATGGGCTAACTTAAATGACAGGCCTGCAGAAGATTATCAAAAGAAGTAATTGTGAATCTTTTGAGTTGTATGCCATGCTTCATTGCACGTGAACGCCAAAACCCATGAATATGGATTTTGGCGTTTTTTGTAAGAGTACGCTCGATGGAGAGCCAGTTCAGCACTGCATCTCTTCGATATTTGGCATTGCGCAAAATGCTGACCCAAGTTACCTAGATTGGTTAATGCAGGCATGGCTCTGGACTATTGCAGTCGCTTGCCTTAGCCTAATCATTGCCTTAGTAATTGGCGCAGTAATGGGTACGCTGCGTACCTTACCCAATAACAAGCTTAGCAGTCGACTATTAGTGCGTGCTGCTACTGCATGGGTGGAACTATTTCGAAACATACCAATATTGGTTCAGGTTTTTGTTTGGTATCACGTTATCCCATCCTTTGTTGTTCCATTAAAAGAATTGCCATCCTATTTATTAGTGAGTATTGCTTTAGGCTTTTTTACTTCAGCGCGAATTGCGGAGCAGGTGCGCGCTGGCATTCAGTCGCTACCGAGTGGCCAAATGGCAGCAGCAACCGCGCTGGGAATGAATCGTATTCAATGCTATCGCTATGTGATTTTGCCCATGGCGCTGCGCATTGTGATCCCACCCTTGACTTCAGAAAGCATGAATGTCGTGAAAAACTCATCCGTGGCTTTTGCGGTGTCGGTGCCTGAGCTCACTTTGTTTGCCATGCAGGCGCAAGAAGAAACAGCGCGCGGCATTGAAATCTATTTGGCAGTAACCTTGCTCTACGCCTTATCGGCATTTGCAGTCAATCGACTCATGACGTGGATTGAGCGACGGACCCGCATTCCGGGTTTTGTTGGCACATCCACTGATCCTAGCTTGGCCCACTAAACAGATGCACTATTTATTCGGACCATGCTAAGCCTAGACCTCAGTTTTTACAATTGGGCACTCTTTACGGATTACATCCAAAAGGGTCTACTCTTTAGCGTGCAATTAACCGTCATTGCTACGCTGGGCGGAATTATCTTTGGTACATTTTTGGCCTTGATGCGATTGTCTGGTAATCCAGTTTTGACGTATTGCGCCAGTTTTTATGTCAACACCATGCGCTCGATTCCATTGGTGATGGTGATTCTGTGGTTTTTCCTCTTAATTCCGCTATTAATTGGCAAGCCCATTGGCGCCAATCTCTCCGCCATCATTACCTTCATTGCTTTTGAGGCCGCCTACTTTGCCGAAATTATGCGCGCCGGAATTCAGTCGGTTCCCAGAGGGCAAACCTATGCCGCCCAAGCCTTAGGCATGAACTACGGTCAAAATATGCGCTTGATTATCTTGCCGCAAGCCTTCCGCAACATGATTCCGGTTTTGATGACGCAAACCATTATTTTATTTCAGGACACATCCTTGGTTTATGCGATAGGTGCATATGACTTACTCAAGGGTTTTGAAATCGCCGGCAAAAATTATGGGCGCCCCATGGAAACCTATATATTGGCTGCGGTCACGTATTTCGTGATTTGCTTTTCGCTATCGAAATTAGTTCGTAAAATCCAAACCAAAGTAGCCATCATCCGTTAATGACACATCAATTTATTCAATTAATCACAGCATGATCGAACTTCAACGTGTTTCCAAATGGTACGGCGACTTTCAGGTGCTTACTGAATGCAGCACCTCCATCAAGCAAGGGGAGGTTGTGGTTATCTGTGGCCCCTCAGGCTCGGGTAAATCCACCCTCATCAAAACCATGAATGCCCTCGAGCCTTTTCAGTCGGGCGAGATTATTGTGGATGGCGTAAGCCTAAGCAACCCTAAAACGAATTTGGTTCAGTTGCGAGCGAGGGTTGGGATGGTATTTCAGCACTTCGAACTGTTTCCCCATTTAAGCGTTACTGAAAATTTAACGCTAGCGCAGATCAAAGTATTGGGGCGCTCACCAGACCATGCCTTACAACACGGACTTAAGTACTTAGAGCGGGTTGGTTTAATGGCGCAAAAAGATAAATTCCCAGGCCAGTTATCTGGAGGCCAACAGCAGCGTGTTGCGATTGCACGCGCATTGACGATGGATCCCATCGTCATGCTATTCGATGAGCCCACATCCGCACTCGACCCTGAGATGGTTGGTGAAGTTTTGGATGTGATGGTCAAGCTAGCCAACGAAGGCATGACCATGTGCTGCGTGAGTCACGAAATGGGCTTTGCCCGCAAGGTCAGTGATCGGGTGATTTTTATGGATCAAGGCCGTATTGTGGAAGATTGCAGCAAAGATGATTTCTTTGGCAAGCCTGAAGAACGCTCTGCCAGAGCAAAAGATTTTTTATCCAAGATATTGGCTCACTAAGACGCGCAGCCAATCAGATTGGCGATCAAGGGTAATGGCTTAGATCTGATAGTTCTCTGGCGTATTCGACATTGCCTGCTCAACGATCTTTTTCGTCAAGGTGGGCGAGAATAATTCAATGAAGGTAAATACAAAAGAGCGCAAGTAGGCCCCTTGCTTCACTCCCAAGTGAGTGACGTTATTACCAAACAAATGCCCCACGGGGATGGCGCGAAGATTGCGATCGCGCTCTACATCAAAAGCAACCCCCGCAACAATACCAATGCCCATACCAACCTCGACATAGGTCTTAATTACGTCTGCATCAATGGCTTCCAGAATAATGTCCGCTTGCACATTGCGCTGGGCAAACGCGGCATCAATTTTGTTGCGCCCAGCAAATGCTTTGTCATAGGTAATCAATGGGTACTTACCGAGATCCTCGATCGTAATCGAG
>JBEBBK010000145.1:0-3981 GCA_041158405.1 Pseudomonadota bacterium | reverse complement strand
TTTGCCTAATTTCGTATTTGTCACCTTGCCTTTGGCGTTAATGACCACGGTATAGGGAAGTGCGCCTTGGGTGTTGCCTAAGGCCTTGCCAATTTTGCTGCCTTGTAATCCGCCCATAACAATGGGATAGGAAACCAGAGTAGTTTCAAGAAATTGACGTATGTTCGATGGTGTATCGATGCCGATACCAACAAATAAGACATTTTTTGATGCAAATTCATCCTGAAGATTGCTCAAGGCAGGCATCTCTTCGACGCAAGGTGGGCACCAGGATGCCCAAAAGTTCACTACCAACACCCGGTTTTGCCATTCGGCGGTATTCACGGGGGTATTGTCAGGTTTCATCCATGGATTGGCTAGTAGTGCCGCAACCGACTCGTCGCTTGCAGTGCCATCACGGTAAATCCAGCTTGCGGTGATCAGGCCTGCAGCAAGCCCCGCCAAGCTCATTCCACTGATGATTCCCATTTGTCTTCGGTTCATGCGCACTCCTTCGCTAAAATTCAATCATGCATATACACATCTTGGGCATTTGCGGCACCTTTATGGGCGGCATCGCTGCCATCGCACGGCAGGCCGGCCACCGCGTAACGGGATGCGATGCCAATGTGTATCCACCCATGAGTACCCAGCTCGAAGCCCAAGGCATAGAGCTTATCGAAGGATACTCCAGCGACCAATTATCGCAACTGGGTAGCAAGCCGGATTTATTTGTCATTGGTAATGTGGTCTCGCGTGGCAATCCGCTAATGGAAGCGATTCTCAACCAAGGCTTGCCGTATGTCTCTGGTCCGCAGTGGCTGGGCGAGCAAGTGCTCTACGGGAGACATGTTCTGGCGGTGGCGGGTACCCACGGTAAAACCACCACCTCAGCGATGCTGGCCTGGATTTTGGAATTCAATGGCAAAGAGCCAGGTTATTTAATCGGCGGCGTGCCACTGAATTTCACGGTGTCAGCGCGGCTGGGTAAAAGCCCCTACTTTGTGATTGAGGCCGATGAATACGACACTGCCTTTTTTGATAAGCGCAGTAAGTTTGTGCATTACCGGCCGCGTACTGCCCTTCTCAATAATTTGGAGTTTGATCACGCCGATATTTTTGCTGATCTCGCTGCAATCGAAACCCAGTTCCATCATTTGGTGCGAACCGTGCCGAACGAAGGCTGTTTGGTAGTCAATGGCGCCGAAGCATCGCTAGAGCGGGTGCTCGAGCGGGGCGCTTGGTCGCCGGTGGCGCGCTTTGGGATGGATGCGAATAACACCTGGTCGATGCAGCCCCATCCCAATGATGATTTCACGGTAATGCATGAAGGCAAGGAAGTAGCTACGGTTTGCTGGGCGCCCGACTCAGGTGTGATGGGTCGTCATAATCAACTCAATGCCCTGGCGGCAATTGCAGCAGCACAGCACATTGGCATTAGTCCCCGCGATTCAGCTAGCGCCTTAGCCCAATTTAAAAATGTAAAACGCCGCTTAGAAACCGTTGGCCAGCATAATGGCATCACGATTTACGATGACTTTGCGCACCACCCCACGGCAATTACCACCACGCTCGATGGCCTGCGCCGCCGCGTAGGCAATAGCCGGATTTTGGCGGTGTTAGAACCGAGATCAAACACCATGAAGCTGGGCATCATGAAGGCCCAGTTAGCTGCAAGCTTAGAGGCAGCCGATTGCATTTATGCCTATGGGGCAGCCAGCGGTAAAGAAGCTTTGGGCTGGAATTTGGCGGAAGTGCTGAGCCCTTTGAATAAGGATAAGCCGGGCCGCGCCAACGCATTTGATGATTTAGGGGCGCTAGTACATGCCGTCGCAAAGGAAGCCAAGCCAGGTGACCACATATTGGTCATGAGTAATGGCGGCTTTGGTGGTGTGCATCAAAAATTACTGCAGGCAATACAAGCTGCAGCAACTAAAACAACATAGAAAGCTCTTTTATGCCAGCACGATTACAAGACAAGATTGCCATCATTACCGGTGCAGCCAAAGGCATTGGTTTAGCCACAGCGATGCGGTTTTCCCAAGAGGGTGCGAAAGTCATGCTGGCCGACATCAACCTGGCTGAATTAGAAAAGCATGCGGCAGCGATTCCGAATGCAGAAGCGTATGCCATGAATGTGACCGATCGGGATAGCATTCAGGCGGCAGTCGATGCCATTATGAAAAAGTATGGCCGCATTGATGTCTTGATTAATAACGCGGGCATTACCCAGGATGCACGCCTCGTCAAAATGACCGAAATGCAATTCGATGCAGTGATTGATGTCAATCTCAAAGGCGTTTTTAATTGCACCCAATTGGTGGTGCCGCACATGCTCGAAGCCAAACGCGGTTCTATTGTGAATGCCTCCAGCGTGGTGGGTTTGTATGGCAACTTTGGTCAGACCAATTACTCTGCAACCAAATTTGGCGTGATTGGGTTTACCAAAACCTGGGCGCGTGAGCTCGGCCCGAAAGGTATTCGAGTCAATGCCGTTTGCCCTGGTTTTGTGGGCACTGAAATGGTGATGGCAATGCCGAGCGCTATTTTGGAAGACATTGCAAAGCGGACGTGGATGGGACGCCTAGGCACTCCTGAAGAAATCGCCAATGTGTATGTGTTTTTAGCCAGCGATGAGGCCAGTTACATTAATGGCAGCACCCTCGAAGTTAGCGGCGGGATCTCCCTTTAATATGTACCTTCTTTATGAAGAGGGCGGCGACATTAAGGCCGCCACTGTGCAATCGACCACTGGCGAGGGCGATGCCCAGTCATGGCAAGCAACTGGTTTGTCTGGCAAAAAACTCAAGCTCAAAGCCAAAGAAGTTTGGCTGCGTTTTGAAAAGCCGGACGCGCAAGCCTTGATGGATGAAGCGAATGCCCTATCTGCCGAGATTGATTTGCAATTGCTATGGGATTGCGCCCCCGAAGGTGAGTTCGCGTTTACCGACATCGCGTCAGAGTATTTTGGCGGCCAGGCTAGTTCGGCACAACAAGCAGCATTGGCGATTGCCTTGCAATCGGCGCCCGTCTATTTTCGGCGCAAGCAGCGCGGCCGATTTATGCGCGCACCCAAAGAACAGCTGGACGCTGGTATTGCTGCGCTCGAGCGCAAGCAGCGTGAACAAGAGCAGCAGGGGCAGTGGCAAGCAGATTTAGTAGCAGGCCGTTTTCCGGAGGGCTTGCTGTCGCAAGCCAAACAACTCCTGTTTAACCCCGATAAAAATACCCTAGCCTATAAAGCATTTTTAGCGGCTTGCAATGAGACCGGTGAATCACCCCCGCAACTGATGATGCGTTGCGGTGCTTTGGAGTCACCCTTGGCTTACCACCAAGGAATGTTTTTAAAGGCGAACTTTCCGAATGGCGCAGGCCACCATGCGGATGCAATGGTTACGGATGCAGTCTATGACGCAGCGATTGCAGCATTGCCCACTGCTGATGTGCAGGCCTTTTCAATTGATGATGCCGCGACCACTGAAATTGATGATGCGCTGTCGGTCACGAACTTGCCTGATGGGGCTCACCGCATTGGTGTCCACATCTCAGCCCCGGGACTCGTGATCAGCAAAGATGATTCGCTGGACCATGTGGCGCGGGCGCGTATGTCAACGGTTTACATGCCAGGTGACAAAATTACGATGTTGCCCGATGCGGTAATTGCACGTTTTTCCTTGGATGCCGGCAGTGCAAGGCCGGCAGTATCGATTTACGTTGACGTCGATGCGCAAGGCGATTTAATCGCCCAGTCAGCCCAAACGCGAATTGAATTAGTACCAATTGCTGCGAACTTACGTTTAGAGCATTTAGAAGAATCCGTTAATCAGTTTGCCGATCCAGAGTATGTTGCAAAGGCCGACAATGCCTTTACTTTTCAAAATGAATTACTGATTCTGTGGCGTGCAGCACAAAGATTGCATGCGAAACGTCAGGAGCAGCGGGCAAAAAATGGCTTGCGGGTAGAGCAGCTCGGCGTGGTTGATCCCAATGCCCTACAACGGG
>JBEBBK010000144.1:0-3991 GCA_041158405.1 Pseudomonadota bacterium | reverse complement strand
AGTGTATCAAACTTTTGACAATTTACCAAACGGGGTAATTTAGCTTAAGTCTATGTTTATATTAAATATTTAAGCGTAAAGAGGAGTTAAATTGCCTATTTTTTAGGCAGGATTGCACCGCCATGGCGCACTAGGTCATTTCAGCAGCAGTAAAGAGTTGCTTGGTATAGGCCTGCTTGGGATGCGCAATCAGGGCCTCGGTTTCGCCAAACTCCACGACCTTGCCCTCTTTTAAAACCATAATTTGGTGCGACATTGCCCGAATCACCGCCAAATCATGGCTGATCATCACGTAAGCCAGGTTGTACTTTTTCTGTAACTCGGTCAAAAGCGCCAGCACCTGCTTCTGAATCGATACATCCAAGGCCGAGGTTGGCTCATCCAAGACCAAAATTTGAGGGCGCAATACGAGCGCGCGCGCAATCGCAATCCGTTGGCGCTGCCCTCCAGAAAATTCATGGGGGTAACGCTGCAAAGCAGATCGATCTAAACCAACCTCTTTCAGCATATCCAGCACCCTGCCCTCGCGCTCAGCCGCAGATAAATTAGGAAAATGGACATCCATTCCTTCAGAAATAATTTGCAGGACAGTCATGCGCGGCGAGAGCGATCCAAATGGATCTTGAAAAATCACCTGCAAGCTCGAACGCAGATTGCGTCTAGCTGCAGAGTCCAATGCTTGCCAATCATTACCGAGCACATTAACCGTGCCGCCAACCTGGGCAGCAGAATCACCCAGCAAACCCAAAATCGCCATGCCCAAAGTCGTTTTACCAGATCCAGATTCTCCAATCACTCCAATGGTCTGTCCTTGCCGTAATTCAAACTGGACTTTTTTAAGCACAGTATGACGTGGTGGCTTTTTAAAGAAGGAGAAGAGCTGCAGGGGATTCCCTGACTTCGATCCAGGATAGGATACGTTGAGATTTTCGGTACTGAGCAACACGGGTGCTAGCGGCATTACGGGTATCAACGCACGTACCGGCTTACTGTTCACTAAGGCTTCGGTATACGTATTTTCAGGATGCTCAAAAACCTGCTGGGTAGCGCCGCACTCCATCAAATTACCTTGATTTAAAACCGCGACACGCTCAGCAAAATGGCGCACTAAATTTAGGTCATGGGTAATCAGCAAGATACTCATACCCTGATCGCCCTTTGCCTCGGCTTGCAGCTCGATGAGAAGTTCCAATATTTGCATCCGCAAACTGACATCAAGCGCCGTGGTTGGCTCATCGGCAATTAACAAGCGGGGCTTGCATGCTAAGGCCATGGCAATCATGGCGCGCTGACGCTGCCCGCCAGACAGCTGGTGCGGATAGGAATAAAAACGGCGCTCTGGTTCAGGAATGCCGGTCTTACGCAAGAGCGTAATCGCTTTTTCAATGCACTCCGCTTTTGGTGTGAGGGGCGCATGCACTAAGACTGCTTCAACGATTTGATTACCAATCGTAAACAATGGATTTAAAGCCGTCATGGGCTCCTGAAAAATCATGGCAATGTCGCGCCCCCGGATTTCCCGAATGGCAGGCTCTGAGAGTGCGAGCAGATCAATCGATTGCAGCGAAGATTGCTTATCTAATTGGGCTTGCTTTGCGCTAACGGGGGTCCAAATTAACTTTCCTTCTATTTTGGCGCCATCCGGCAAGAGGCGCAGCGGTGCCAAAGCAGAGAGTGTTTTTCCAGAGCCCGATTCACCGACCAGCGCCACGCGCTCGCCGATATCAATATCCAAATTCAGATTTTTGACAGCAAACTTTTCACGTCGCCCAGATCCAAATGAAATCGAGAGATTGTCGTATCGCAGTAGAGGGGTGGCTAACGCCAATTGTTCACTCATCAGCGCGCCCCCAATGCTGCGCCACTCTTACGGGAATCAAATGCATCGCGTAAGGCTTCGCCCATAAAGGTAAGTAACAGCAAGGTTGAAACCAACACCACAAAGGTGGATAAAGAGATCCACCACGCATCCAGATTGCCTTTTCCTTGGGCCAGTAGCTCACCCAAGCTCGGCGTGCCCGGAGGCACACCAAGACCAAGAAAGTCGAGGCTGGTGAGCGACAGGATTGCCGCGCTCATGCGAAACGGTAAAAACGTAATGACGGGCGTTAAGCTATTGGGCAAGATATGGCGACGCATGATTTGCATATTCGTTAAACCCAAGGCACGCGCTGCGCGCACGTATTCCAAAGCGCGATTACGGAAAAATTCGGCACGTACGTAATCGGACAAACCCATCCAACTAAACGCAGCCAATAAAACCACCAAGAGCCAAATGCTCGGGGTAAAAATCGAAGCAAAAATAATCAGCAAATACAACTCCGGCATCGCAGACCAAATCTCGATAGCACGCTGGGTAATTAAATCGAACTTGCCGCCAAAAAATCCCATCAGCGCGCCAGTAATAATGCCGACCGTAACGCCCACGATAGTCAAAGCAAGACCAAACAGAATGGATAAACGAAAGCCGTAAATTAAACGCGCCAAGACATCGCGCCCACGGTCATCGGTGCCGAGCCAGTTATCCATGGAAGGCGCAGCCGGATTAGGTGACTTTGCAAAGTAGTTGAGAGTTTCAAAACTATAGGGAATCGGTGGATAGACTGCCCAGTTCCCTTTACTCGTGATGCTACGCCGAATATCCGGATCTAAAAAATCAGTTGGGGTTGCAAAGTCACCACCAAAAACCGTCTCGGGCTGGCTCTGCAGAATAGGGAAATAAAACTGTCCCTGGTAGCGCACGACCAGCGGTTTGTCATTGGCGATCAACTCGGCGCATATGCTGAGACCAAAAAGAATCAGAAAGATCCACAAACTGGCGTAGCCCAAGCGATTGGCTTTGAAGCGCTGCCACCGATTCATGAACCGCCTCCTGCGCCAAACTGAATGCGTGGGTCGACCAAAACATAGCAAATATCAGAAATAAGCTTGGTAAAAAGCCCAATCAAGGTAAAGAGGTATAAGGTACCAAACACCACCGGATAATCACGCCGCATAACGGATTCATAGGCCAATAAACCAAGTCCATCGAGCGTGAATAGGGTTTCGATCAGCAGTGAACCGGTAAAAAAAGCGCCCACAAAAGCAGCCGGAAAGCCGGTTACCAAAGGCAATAAAGCGTTACGGAAAACGTGCTTCCACAGCACCTGTTTTTCACTCAAGCCTTTGGCGCGTGCTGTAAGTACGTATTGCTTGCGAATCTCTTCCAAGAAGGAATTTTTAGTCAGCATCGTGATCACAGCAAAGCTGCCGAGTACCGATGCCGTAATCGGTAATACCAAATGCCAGAGGTAATCGAGGACCTTCCCCATCATGGTGAGATCATTCCAGTTGTCGGATGTTAGGCCTCGCAACGGAAAGATTTGCAGAAAGCTACCGCCGCCAAAAATAACCAAGAGCAATACACCCAGCACAAATCCAGGAATCGCATAACCCACCAAGATCATGGTGCTAGTGACCGCATCAAAGCGACTACCCTCGCGCACCGCTTTGGCAATACCCAAGGGAATGGATATGAGGTAGCTTATAAAAAAGGTCCACAAGCCAATGCTGATCGAGACCGGTAGCTTCGAAACGATCAACTGCCAGACACTTTGATGCTGGTAGTAGCTCTGCCCCAAATCAAATTGTGCAAAGCGTTTGAGCATGGCAAAGTAGCGCTCCAATGGCGGCTTATCAAAACCGTACAAGGCTTTCACTTCAGCCAAGCGTTCTGCATCAATTCCCTGACGGCCACGGTAGGTGCTGCCGCCGCCCGAGGACTCGGCGCCGCTCACAGCAGCATCGCCCTTGCCTTTGAGCTCGAGCATTAACTGCTCAACCGGTCCGCCAGGTACAAACTGCACTACGGCAAATGTCAAGGTGAGGACGCCAAGCAAGGTTGGAATCATCAGCAAAATGCGTTTAATGATGTAGGAAAGCAGTTGACCGTTCATTGGGATTTATCCGCCTTCCACCAGTTCAATAAAATCCAGGATTCTGCGGAGTAGTA
>JBEBBK010000143.1:0-4030 GCA_041158405.1 Pseudomonadota bacterium | reverse complement strand
CGCTTGCCTACGGTTGGAATGAATACGTCTTTATTCCAAGCGGCATCATTAATCATGTCCTTAACCGATTGCCCGCCAATGGTGGCAAAGCGGTAGTCGGGGTACATGGTTGGGCTATGGTTGCCCCAGACTACTAATTTTTCGATGTCTGCAACCGGTTTGCTGACTTTGGCTGCGATTTGCGAAAGTGCGCGGTTGTGATCCAGGCGCAGCATGGCCGTAAAGTTCTTAGCAGGCAAGCTAGGAGCCGATTTCATGGCAATGTAGGCATTGGTATTGGCAGGGTTGCCTACAACCAAAACCTTAACTGTGCGTTTTGCGACCGCATCCAAGGCTTTTCCTTGGGCGGTGAAGATTTGGGCATTGGCTGAGAGCAGGTCTTTTCGCTCCATGCCTGGGCCGCGCGGGCGGGCACCCACCAGCAGGGCAATATCAATGTCTTTGAATGCGGTCATGGGGTCTTGGTGGGCAGACATTCCGGCTAAAAGCGGGAATGCACAGTCGTCGAGCTCCATCATCACACCTTTTAATGCTTTTTGCGCTTTTTCATCAGGAATTTCAAGGAGTTGCAGAATAACGGGCTGGTCTTTTCCAAGTAGATCACCATTGGCGATGCGAAACAGGAGGGAATATCCGATTTGACCGGCTGCGCCAGTAACCGCGACGCGCATAGGGGTTTTTGCCATTACAAGTAACTCCAAAAGAAGGTTGATGGGTGTTGTTTAAGTGTTGTGATGCAGTTTATCCCTGCAAGTTTATGGAGTTTACATTTACACTGTCAATAATGTCTTCTATAAGACAGCAGACTAGTCAGCCTTAATACCCTTTTTGGAACTACTTTGCCTGAAACAACCGCTCCATTGGCTACCTTTAGCCCCTTGTACCAGCAGATTAAGGCGCTGTTGCTGGACAGCCTTCAATCCGGCGAGTGGCGACCCGGGGCTCCTATTCCGAGTGAAATGGAGTTGGCAGCCCGTTTCGAGGTCAGTCAAGGCACCGTCCGCAAGGCGGTAGATGAGCTAGCCACGGAAAACCTATTAGTCCGCCATCAAGGCAAAGGCACTTTTGTAGCTAGCCACCACAGCGAGGCCTGGCAATACCGTTTTTTTAGTTTGATGCCCGATTCTGGCAAAAAAGCCCCACTGAAAAGCCATTTTTTAGCGTGTAAGCCGATAAAGCCCCCATCCAAAATTGGGCTGTTGCTTAAGTTGCCGGCAAGTGAGCAGGTCATTCAAATTGATCGGGTGCAAAGCTTGGGTGGCGAAGTGGCGGTATTTGAGCAAATTTGGCTGCCCAAGGCGCGTTTTAGTGGGATGACCTTAGATCGATTGGAGTCGTGGCCAGGCCCCTTGTATGCATTTTATGAAAGTGAGTTCGCAACCCATATGGTTCGGGCGGAAGAGAAAATCAAAGCAATTGCAGCGGAGGCAACGATTGCCAATCATTTACAACTGGAGCCGGGCTCACCACTCCTTTTGGTTGAGCGGCTTTCCTATACGTATGGGAACAGGCCAGTCGAGGTTAGAAGAGCCCATTACGACACCCGCCAGCAGCATTATGAAAATAAGTTGAACTAAGTCATGTGTAAAGAAAAAAATGCATTCCAGGGTTTTCCAATAGAATATGTTGCACAACAGCATTACTCCTTATTTAACCTTTACCTCACAAATGAGACCCTCTATGGTTGATGCCCATCAGGATGTAAAAAAGGCCAAGCCGGTTTATCGCAATATTGGTCTAGCGCAGTTAATCAAATACCGTTTGCCATGGGCTGGAAAAGTGTCGATCCTGCACCGCATTAGTGGCGCTGCCTTATTTTTGCTGCTGCCCTTCATTTTGTATTTATTTGATCAAAGCTTGGCATCCGAACTGAGCTTCATGCAGTTTCAAGCTTTTACTGATCACTTCCTAGTCAAACTCATTTGCCTTGGTTTGATTTGGAGCTTCCTCCACCATTTCTGTGCCGGTATTCGTTACCTGCTACTCGACCTCGAAATTGGGGTTGAAAAAATCGCAGCCCAAAAATCCGCAATCATTGTATTGATCGTGAGCTTCGCTTTAACTGCAGCGGTAGGTACTAAATTGTTTGGCTTGTTTTAATCCCGATTACATAAAGAGAACTTCATGTCGACAAATAATATTGGTCCAAAGCGTCTCGTTGTAGGTGCGCATTACGGCCTGAAAGAATGGATTATTCAGCGTATCACCGCGGTAGTGATGGTGGTTTTCACGGTTGTTTTATTGGTCGCTTATTTGATTTCTGGAGGTGCTAGCTACGAAGCATGGGCCGGCTTGTTTAGCAATCAGTTGATGAAGTTGTTGACCTTTTTAACCTTCCTAAGCCTGTTCTACCATGCATGGATTGGCATTCGCGACATCTGGATGGATTACGTCAAGCCAGTAAGCATTCGCTTAAGCCTGCAAGTCTTGACTGTTTTATGGCTGGTTGCCTGTGCGGCCTATGCCGCTGAAATTCTGTGGAAAGTGTAAGACGATGACTGCGATTAAAAAAGCATTACCCCGCCGTCGCTTTGATGCGGTGATTGTTGGTGCAGGGGGCTCCGGTATGCGCGCTTCCTTGCAGCTATCCGAAGCCGGCCTCAACGTGGCAGTGTTGACGAAGGTATTTCCAACCCGTTCGCATACGGTTGCTGCTCAGGGTGGTATTGGAGCTTCGCTCGGCAATATGAGTGAAGACAACTGGCACTATCATTTTTACGACACCATTAAAGGCTCTGATTGGCTGGGTGATCAAGATGTGATTGAGTTTATGTGCCGGGAAGCACCTAAAGTGGTTTACGAGCTTGAGCACTACGGCATGCCATTTGACCGCAACCCGGACGGAACAATTTATCAGCGCCCATTTGGTGGCCATACCGCGAATTACGGCGAGAAGCCGGTACAACGTGCCTGCGCTGCTGCGGACCGCACGGGTCATGCCATGCTGCACACCCTGTATCAGCGCAACGTGCAAGCCAAGACAAACTTTTTTGTTGAGTGGTTGGCCTTGGATTTAATTCGCGACGACGAAGGCGATGTTGTTGGCGTGACCGCACTGGAAATGGAAACGGGCGAGCTCTACATCCTCGAGGCCAAAATTGTCTTGATGGCAACGGGCGGCGCTGGCCGTATTTGGTCTGCCTCGACCAATGCCTACATTAATACCGGTGACGGCATGGGTATGGCTGCACGTGCCAACATTCCGCTGGAAGACATGGAGTTTTGGCAGTTCCATCCCACTGGCGTTGCGGGAGCTGGCGTATTGCTGACCGAAGGGTGTCGCGGCGAAGGCGCCATCTTGCGCAATAAAGACGGCGAGCGTTTTATGGAGCGTTACGCTCCCACACTTAAGGACCTTGCTCCACGTGATTTCATTTCGCGTTGCATGGATCAAGAGATTAAAGAGGGTCGTGGCTGTGGCCCCAATGGCGATTATGTGGTGCTCGATTTAACCCATATCGGCGCTGAGACCATCATGAAGCGCCTGCCATCGGTGTACGAGATTGGCATGAACTTTGCCAACATTGACGTAACCAAAGAGCCCATTCCGGTTGTGCCAACCATTCACTACCAAATGGGCGGAATTCCGACCAACATTAACGGCCAGGTCGTGGTGCCTAAAGATGGAAATCCGAATCACATTGTTAACGGCCTGTACGCCATCGGCGAGTGCTCTTGTGTATCGGTCCACGGCGCGAATCGCCTTGGCACCAACTCTTTATTGGATTTGTTGGTGTTTGGCCGCGCTGCCGGCAATCACATCGTCAATATGGATCTAAAAAAGCGCGAGCACAAGCCCTTGCCCGCCAACGCTGGCGAGCAAACCATCGCGCGCATTGAGGCACTGGATAATTCCACTTCAGGTGAGTACGCACAGGATGTAGCCAACGACATTCGCAAAACAATGCAGACGTATGCTGGCGTGTTCCGTAACCAAAAGTTGATGGATGAAGGTGTTCGTCAGATGGCTGCTTTAACCGAGCGTGCAAAACACCTCTGGGTAAAAGACAAGTCGAAGATTTTTAATACG
>JBEBBK010000142.1:0-4062 GCA_041158405.1 Pseudomonadota bacterium | reverse complement strand
TACGGGCGAAGACGTTCTAGAGTTGCAGTGCCACGGCGGACCACAGCTTTTGGATTTGGTCGTGCAGCGCTGCTTGCTACTGGGCCAGCAAATGGGACTGGCTATAGCTGAGCCAGGAGAATTCTCGCTGCGCGCGTTTTTAAACGAAAAAATTGATTTAGCCCAAGCGGAAGCCATTGCTGATTTAATCGATGCGCAATCGCACGCCGCCGTTATGGGGGCGGCACGCTCCCTGCAGGGCGCGTTCTCAGACGACATTCATCATTTAGTAGGAGCCCTAACGCAGCTACGCATTTTGGTGGAGTCCACCCTTGACTTTCCGGAAGAAGAAATTGAATTTTTAGAAAATGCGCATGCACGCCAACAGTTGACGCAAATTCAAGAACATATCCAGCGTTTACTTGCTGCCACCAAACAAGGGCAAATATTGCGCGATGGTGTGCAGCTGGTATTGGTAGGCGCCCCTAATGTGGGCAAAAGCTCCTTGTTAAATTGCCTGGCTGGCGAAGAGATTGCCATTGTTACTGCCGTAGCCGGAACAACGCGGGACAGGGTAAAACAAAGCATTACCCTCGATGGCGTGCCAATACATATTATTGATACCGCTGGCTTACGACAAACGAAGGATGAAGTCGAGGCGATTGGAATTGAGCGTACCTGGGCATCGATACGCGCGGCCGACTTGCTTCTATTCATAGAGGCACCAGATGCACATACAGCCGAAGATGCGTTATCTGCCGAAGTGGCAGCAGCGCTACCTGCCGGCTGCACGTTCTTACGATTGGTTAATAAAGCAGACCTACTAGCAGCAGCGGATAAAGCCGCGAGGCCCGATATGCTTTACGTCTCTGCGAAAACAGGCGTCGGTATTCCAGAGTTAAAAAATGCTATCTTGTCCCGCATCGGCTGGCGGGCCGGGCAAGAGGATGTACTCATTTCCCGCCAACGCCACATCGATTGCTTGATGCATGCCGAAGCAGCATTAAACAAGGCCGACCTCTATTCGCTCCAAGGAAATCGTGCTTTGGAGCTTTTTGCGGAAGAGCTCCGTTTGGCACAAGAGCATCTTGGCCAAATCACCGGCCGCCTATTGCCTGACGATTTACTCGGAAAAATATTTAGTCAATTTTGCATCGGAAAATAATAGCGGCATTGCCCATTATTAGTTCGGGGCATTGCTCCTTCCGCTAGCAAAAACAAGGGCTTGCGACTCTTTAAACGATGAAAAGCACGCGCAGGAAAATGCTAAAATCATCATTACAAAGATATTAAAAATGCGAGGGCTTTACATGAACCAACCATTAACGCACGCTGTTATTTCAGTAACCGCACCAGAGTATGTGAAAAACCAAAAACTCATTCAATGGGTTGCAGAAGTGGCTGCGCTAACCAAGCCGGACAACATTCATTGGTGCGATGGTTCGCAGGCCGAATATGACCGACTGTGCGATCTCATGGTGGCAGCCGGTTCATTCAAACGCTTAAATCCTGCCAAGCGGAAAAATTCATTTTTGGCAATATCCGACCCCCAAGACGTCGCCCGCGTAGAAGATCGCACCTTTATTTGCTCACAGCACAAGGATGATGCCGGCCCCACAAATAATTGGGTGGCCCCCGATGAAATGCGCGCAACATTAAAGCCCTTGTTTGCGGGCTGCATGCGCGGCAGAACCATGTACGTGGTTCCCTTTTCAATGGGTCCGATTGGCTCGCCGATCGCACACATCGGTGTAGAGCTATCGGATAGCCCCTATGTGGCCATCAATATGCGCATCATGACCCGCATGGGGCGCGCCGTCATTGATCAGCTCGGAAGCGGCGGGGAATTTGTGCCTTGCATTCATACGGTAGGTAAGCCCTTAGCGGCTGGTGAAAAAGATGTTATCTGGCCCAATAACCCAACCAAATACATTGTTCATTATCCCGAGACTCGGGAGATTTGGTCTTTCGGTTCGGGCTATGGCGGCAATGCTTTGCTGGGCAAGAAGTGTTTTGCTTTGCGCATTGCTTCTTCCATGGGGCGAGACCAGGGCTGGTTTGCAGAGCACATGCTTATTCTTGGCGTTACCTCGCCACAAGGAAAGAAATACCACATCGCGGCTGCCTTCCCCTCGGCGTGTGGCAAAACCAACTTCTCCATGATGATTCCACCTAAAGGGTTCGAGGGCTGGAAAGTGACCACCATCGGTGACGACATCGCCTGGATTAAGCCACGCAAAGATGCTGCTACCGGCAAGACACGTTTTTATGCGATCAACCCAGAGTCGGGTTACTTCGGTGTTGCACCAGGCACCAATCGCAAAACAAACCCCAATTGCATAGACTCACTTAACCAAGACGTTATCTTTACCAACGTGGCGCTGACCGATGATGGTGATGTGTGGTGGGAGGGCTTAACCGAAACGCCACCAGCGCATTTAATTGACTGGCAAGGAAAAGATTGGACTCCAGCGGACGGAGCAGCCGGCAGAAAGGCCGCCCACCCCAATTCGCGTTTCACCATGGCAGCAACCAATAATCCAGCCGTTGATCCCAATTGGAATGATCCTGACGGCGTCCCCATTGATGCGTTCTTGTTTGGTGGTCGCCGCTCCACCACCGTACCCTTGGTAAGCGAAGCCCGAGACTGGGAAGAGGGTGTTTATATGGCCGCCACGATGGGCTCGGAAACAACCGCTGCTATCACCGGCCAAGTCGGCGTAGTACGTCGCGATCCGTTTGCAATGCTCGCATTCGCGGGCTACAACATGAGCGATTATTTTCAGCATTGGCTCGGCCTTGGCAAAAAATTAATGGCGTCGGGCGCAGAGCTGCCGAAAATTTATTGCGTCAATTGGTTCCGTAAAGACGAGGCTGGCCAATTTGTATGGCCCGGCTTTGGTGAAAACATGCGTGTATTAGCTTGGATCCTTGAGCGTGTCGAAGGCAAAGCAAAAGGCAAAGAAACTATTTTTGGTATTTGCCCTGAGTACAAAGACCTTCATTGGGATGGCCTGGACTTTTCAGCCGAGCAATTTGATGACGTGATGTCGGTAAGCAAATCAGACTGGCAGGCCGAAGTGCAGCTGCATTCCGAGCTATTTGAGCAGCTAAAGCACCGCTTACCAGCCGAGCTCTTAGCAACGCGCAGCAAAATTGAGCAACGCATAGGAAGCTGATTCCTGCTCAGCATATGATCGCCCCCCAGCACCATGGCATCGTGGTGATTGGGGCTGGCATCGCAGGCGCAAGCATTGCGCACGAAATCATATCTCGGGGTCATGCAGTATGCGTAGTTGAAGCCGAAAGCGGCCCTGCTACAGCATGCTCAAGCCATGCCTATGCGATTGCCCATCCACATATCACTAGGGGCTCTACAAAATTACTGCAGCTAACCCGTATTGCATTTGAGCTTGCATTGGCGCGCTGGGGCGATCAATGGGCATACCGCGGCGCACTGCACCCCATAAAAAATGGCGTTGATTTTGATCGTGATGCCATTGCCCTGCAACTAAAAGATCTTGGCCTAAGATCTGAAATAGCCCTCCCTGTTTCCGCAGAACAAGCAAGTCAGTTGGCGGGAGCGGCTCGAGCGGGCGTTTGGTTTGCGAACGCTGGAATGCTAAGCCTAGAAAAAACAACAAAACAACTATTGCATCCTTGCGCGCAATTAACGCAGATTAATCAGATGCAAATAGACACAGTGGCGCACGAAGGCAATCGCTGGCTGTTGACCGATGCGTCAAAAAATATAACCTTAAGCGCAGATAAGGTCATCGTTGCTGCTGGCTTGGCTTCCAAAAAAATACTGGGCAGCATTCAAATTAAGTTACCGCTCAAACCGGTACGCGGTCAGCTGAGTTTTTTTAAAGTTAGGCCCAATAGCAATTGGGCGGCCCGCTTACCCCATGCCATTATCTGCGGTGACGGTTACTGCATACCGGCGAGTCGATTAGAAAACGGCGATATGCGCTGGATTGTGGGCTCGAGTTTTGATGAAAATGAAACCGACAACCAAGCTCGCTACGAAAGTGATCGCTTTAACCAAGAACAAGCGGCTGGCCTACTTAACTACGCCGAAGG
>JBEBBK010000141.1:0-4080 GCA_041158405.1 Pseudomonadota bacterium | reverse complement strand
AGAACTCCTCCGGGACATCATAGCGAAGCCAGTCCCTGGTGCGTCCAACGATCTGGACATGTTCCGGCAGCAAGCCAACCTCTTCGTGCAATTCGCGGTACATGGCCTCTTCTGGGCTTTCACCATGCTGAATCCCGCCTTGCGGGAACTGCCACGAATGCTGTCCAACGCGTTTTCCCCAGAAAACCTCGTTAGAGCCGTTAAGGAGGACAATGCCGACATTGGGTCGATACCCTTCACGGTCGAGCATAATCGCGCTCCAAATCCATTAAAATCAGTGATTTGATTATATCTATACATGAAAGCCACACAAACCTTTCTCGCGACCCTCAAGGAAGCCCCCTCTGACGCAGAGGTGGTTTCGCATCAGCTCATGGTGCGTGCTGGCTTAATCCGTAAGTTAAGTGCCGGAATTTATAACTACCTGCCACTGGGTTTAAAGGTGATACGCAAGGTGGAAAATATTATTCGCGAAGAAATGAATCGGGCAGGTGCGATTGAACTCCTCATGCCCATGATTCAGCCAGCAGAGCTTTGGCAAGAAACTGGCCGCTGGGAGAAGATGGGGCCTGAGCTACTCCGAATCAAAGACCGACATGAGCGCGATTTTTTAATTCAACCTACCTCCGAAGAGGTCGTGACGGATTTAGCCCGGAATGAAATCAGAAGTTATAAGCAGTTGCCAGTGAACTTCTATCAAATTCAGACGAAGTTTCGCGATGAGCGCCGCCCGCGTTTTGGCATCATGCGTGGCCGCGAGTTCAGCATGAAGGACGCCTATTCGTTTGATCGGGATACTGCTGGCCTGAAGCAGTCTTATCAGTCGATGTTCGATGCCTATACCCGTATTTTTGAGCGAATGGGTTTGGTGTTCAGGGCCGTTACGGCAGACAATGGCGCGATTGGCGGCTCCGGCAGCCAAGAATTTCATGTGATTGCCGATACCGGTGAAGATGCCATTGTGTATTGCCCCAACTCCGATTACGCAGCAAATTTAGAGGCTGCGGAGTCGCTTTCATTAATTCCAGTGCGCGCTGCCCCAACGGTCGCAATGCAAAAGGTGGCAACACCCGATCAAACGCGCTGTGATCAAGTGGCACAGTTTTTGTCGCTTCCGCTCGAGCAAACCGTGAAGACCTTAGTTTTCGCAGTAGACCAAGAGAAGGGGTCAGCCAAACTCGTCATGCTGTTACTTCGCGGTGATCACGAGTTAAATGAAATCAAGCTCAGCAAAATTCCTGGCCTAGCCGAATCCCGTTTTGCCAGCGAGGCAGAAATTGCCGCCGCATGCAATGCGAGCCCAGGCTCCTTAGGGCCATTAGGTGTTAGCGCCGATGTCGTCGTGATCGCCGATCGTACGGTAGCCAATATGAGCGATTTTGTCTGCGGCGCTAATGCCGCTGGATTTCATTTGACTGGCGTGAACTGGGAGCGTGATTTGCCCTTACCGCAGGTTGCAGATATCCGCAATGCCGTCGCAGGCGATCCGTCGCCAGATGGTAAAGGCCCTGTTGAAATTTGCCGCGGCATTGAGGTAGGACATGTGTTTCAGTTGGGTACGCGCTATTCAGAAGCAATGCGTTGCACCTTTTTGGATGAGAACGGCAAAGCACAGCCGATGGTGATGGGTTGTTATGGCATTGGCGTGACGCGCTTACTCGGCGCAGCGATTGAGCAGGGCCACGATGATCGGGGTATCGTTTGGCCGATTTCGATGGCCCCATTTGAGGTAGTGATTTGCCCCGTGGGCTACGATAAGTCGGAGTCCGTCAAGGCAGAGGCCGATGCATTGCACGATGCACTCCTTTCTGCAGGCATTGATGTGGTGCTGGATAACCGTGGTGAGCGCCCGGGCGCGATGTTTGCAGACTGGGAGTTAATCGGCGTGCCATACCGAGTCGTAATTGGTGAGCGCGGACTTAAAGACGGACAACTTGAGTTTCAAGGTCGTACCGAAAGCGCGGCACAGAACATCCCACTTGCAAACATCAAAGACCACGTCATCGCCGCTGTGCAGGCAGCCAAGCAACAGATCGTTTAATCGAGTAAAGGCATAGGTAAGGCTGCTTATTTTTTAAATAGGCCGCCAAGCCCTTTAGCCGCGCCACGCGCTGCCATGGAGCCCATCATGCGGGCCATTTTGCCGCCTTTAAATTGCTTCATCATGGTTTGCATTTGCTCAAATTGCGCAAGCATGCGATTGACTTCTTGCACTTGCACGCCGGAGCCTGCTGCAATGCGCCGTTTACGACTGGCTTTGAGTAGCTCAGGTTTACTGCGCTCTTGCGCAGTCATGCTATCGATGATGCCGCGCATGCGTTTGATTTGCAGATCCGCTTGACTCATATTGACCTTGCCGGCGTTTTGCGTCATGTGGCTAGGTAATTTATCCAGCATATTGGCCATGCCGCCCATTTGCTGCATCTGGGTAATTTGATCTCGAAAGTCGGCTAGATCAAACCCACCTTTTTGCATCTTGACGGCGAGCTTCTCGGCTTTGGCAACGTCGATGTTTTGATGGGCTTGCTCAACCAAGGCCAGAATATCGCCCATGCCTAAAATGCGATTGGCCATGCGTTCAGCATCAAACGGCTCAAGGCCATCCATCTTCTCGGCCACGCCGATGAATTTCAGCGGAACACCAGTGACGTGGCGCACCGATAGGGCCGCGCCGCCGCGCGAATCGCCATCGAGTTTGGTGAGTACTACGCCGCTCAAGGGCAGTGCCTCATGGAATGCTTTGGCAGTATTGACCGCGTCTTGACCCAGCATCGCATCCACGACAAAGAGGGTCTCGATCGGTTTGACCGCCTTATGTAGTTGTGCGATCTCTTGCATCAAGGCTTCATCAATACCTAAGCGACCTGCGGTATCGACAATGAGCACATCAAAGTAGTGACGACGTGCCCAGTCCAATGCATTGGTGGCAATTTCTACTGGCTTTTGATTGGCATTGCTGGGGAAGCACTCCACGCCAACCAATTGACTGACGGTTTCCAGCTGCTCGATTGCGGCAGGGCGATAGACGTCGCAGGAGACGGTTAAAACTTTTTTCTTTTTTGTTTCACGCAGCCATTTGGCAAGCTTGCCAACCGAGGTGGTTTTACCTGCGCCTTGTAAGCCGGCCATCAAAATCACGGCAGGGGGTTGGGTGGCCAGATTGAGTTCACTACTTTGGCTGCCATCACCGGCCATGACGCTGGTTAATTCCCGTTGCACCACCCCAACCAAGGCCTGTCCTGGGCTGAGGCTACCAACCACTTCCTCGCCAAGGGCTTTGAATTTAACCTGCTCGAGTAGGGATTTAACTACTGGGAGGGCCACGTCGGCTTCGAGTAGGGCCAAGCGGATCTCGCGCAGCATGTCTGCGGTGTTGCTTTCAGTTAGGCGAGCCTCACCCCGCATTGTTTTAACAACACGAGAAAGGCGGTCTGTGAGGTTCTCTAGCATTTATCGATTAGACTTTCCAAATGACAATTTTAGGTTACTCCAGCTTCGACTGGCTTCCCTCCGCACTTTATCTGCTTTTGCTGATCGCATTAAGCGTACGCCCGCGCAATCGGCCCGAGACCAAGCCCTTCATTTTTCTGGTGCAAGGCCTAATTTTCCTCATTCTATTGGTGCATGGCGCGGTCTTGCATGACTCCATCTTTACGCCCGAAGGCTTTGTCTTCGGATTTGCGCAAAACCTCTCATTAATTGCTTGGGTTGGACTGGCGTTTTATTGGTTTCAGAGCTGGATGTTGCCGATTTCCAGCATGCGCTTAATGGCCCTTGCCTTAGCAATGGCGTGTGCAGTCCTCCCCGATATTTTCCCTGGGACCTTGCTCTCAGCCAGAACCGTCTCGGATGCTTGGTTTAAAGGGCATTTCATTGTGGCAACCAGCGCCGTTGGCTTGTTAAGCCTGGCAGTAATGCATGCCATTTTGATGAGTATTCAGGACCGGGCATTGCGCCGTCAATTTACCTATACTCAAGATAGCCGAATTGGCCACTGGCTCGAGTCATTGCCGCCTTTGATGGCAATGGAAAGCCTCCTCTTTAGCTTTATTTACGTCGGCTTTGCATTGCTGAGCTTGA
>JBEBBK010000140.1:0-4083 GCA_041158405.1 Pseudomonadota bacterium | reverse complement strand
GTCGGTAAACCCGGTGTATTACATGGCAACCGTACCTATTTATTGCAAGATGAGAATGGTCAAATTGCAGAGACGCATTCGGTCTCCGCTGGCATGGACTATCCAGGGGTTGGCCCTGAACATGCTTGGCTAAAAGATTCTGGCCGTGCTGAGTATGTGGCGATTACCGATCAAGAAGCGCTCAAAGCGTTTCATGATTGCTGCCAAATTGAAGGCATCATTCCCGCCTTGGAGTCTGCGCATGCAATCGCATACGCATGCAAGCTCGCCGCCACCTTGCCAAAAGATAAAACGATTTTGGTTAACCTGTCTGGTCGCGGTGATAAAGACATGCATACCGTTGCGCAAGCAACCGGCTCTGAAGGGTAAGGCTTAGAACGCATCCATGTCCAAAATTTCATCCGTATTTAATGATCTAAAGCAGGCCGGTAAAAAAGGCTTAGTTCCTTTTATTACTGCCGGCGATCCGGAGCCTGGCTTAACGGTTGCGCTCATGCATGCACTGGTTCGTGGTGGCGCTAATGTGATTGAGCTTGGCGTACCCTTTTCTGATCCCATGGCCGATGGTCCGGTAATTCAGCGCTCCTCCGAGCGGGCGTTGAGCCAGGGCGTTACCTTGCGGCACTGCCTCGAGATGGTGAAAACATTTCGGAAGACGGATAGCAATACGCCAGTGGTACTCATGGGCTACGCCAATCCAGTCGAGCAAATGGGCGCTACGCGTTTTGCGGCCGAGGCGAAGGCCGCCGGCGTGGATGGGGTATTGATTGTGGATTACCCTCCGGAAGAGTGTGTTGATTTTGCGCAGCAGATGCGCTCTGCTGGAGTAGATCCGATTTTTCTATTGGCACCAACCTCATCGCCAGCACGAATTAAAGAGGCTGCGAAAATCGCATCCGGCTATATTTATTATGTTTCATTGCGCGGTGTAACGGGCGCCAACAACCTCAATACTCAGGATGTGGCAAGCATCATCCCGCAGATTCGAGCGGCTACTGCGATACCGATTGCGGTCGGCTTCGGTATTCATGATGCTGCTAGCGCTAAGGCTGTTTCCAATACGGCGGACGCCGTCGTGATTGGCAGTCGCATCATTCGTTTGCTTGAAGAGGCTCCTCCGGGCGAGGCAGTACAATCGCTCGAACACTTCATACGCGAGATTCGCACTGCATTGGATAGCTAAAGTACATGAGTTGGATCGATAAACTTCTTCCGCCGCAAATTCAGCACACTGATCCTGCTAATCGAAAGTCAGTGCCTGAAGGCTTGTGGGTAAAGTGCCCTGGATGTGAAGCTGTTTTATACAGCACCGATATTGAAGCCAATCTCTCGGTATGTCCCAAGTGCAGTCATCACATGCGCATTGGTGCGCGCCAACGCTTAGATAGCTTGCTCGACCCAAAGGGCCGATATGAAATTGGTGCCAATGTTTTTCCGGTTGATCCCTTGAAATTTAGAGACTCAAAAAAATACCCTGATCGCATTAAAGAGGCGGTAGACGTTTCTGGTGAAACCGATGCTTTGGTGGTTCTCTGCGGAAAGATTGAATCGATTCCGGTGGTCACCGCCTGTTTTGAGTTTCAGTTCATGGGCGGCTCAATGGGATCGGTGGTGGGTGAGCGTTTTGTACGCGGTGCCCAAGAAGCGATTGATAAAAAATGCGCATTTATTTGCATTACTGCAACTGGCGGTGCGCGCATGCAAGAGAGTCTATTGTCGCTATTGCAAATGGCGAAAACGAATTCGATGTTAACCAAGCTTTCAAAAGCAGGGTTGCCTTACATTAGCGTACTGACTGACCCAACTATGGGCGGCATTTCGGCTAGTTTTGCGTTCATGGGCGATGTGGTGATGGCCGAGCCCAAAGCATTGATTGGTTTTGCTGGACCACGGGTGATTGAGCAAACCGTTCGCGAAAAACTCCCAGAGGGATTTCAGCGCTCCGAGTTTTTAATGCAGAAGGGTGGCGTTGACATGATTGTGGATCGCCGTAATATGCGTGCTGAGATTGCCCGTATATTAGCGCTCTTACAAAAACTACCAGAGCCATCCATTACCGCTTCTGTTGCTAGCCCATCCTCTTAGTCCCAGTTAAAGCGTTGACCGAATCAAGTCCAGATCTAATCTCATTTTCTAGCCTCGAGGCCTGGCTTAATCACCTCGAAACAGCGCATCCGGTTGGAATCGATATGGGCCTTGAGCGCATTAGTCGAGTTAAAGCAGCCCTCGACCTTCGCTTTGATTGCCCCATCATTACAGTTGCAGGGACGAATGGTAAGGGCTCTACCTGTGCTTTTCTAGAAAGCATTTTGCTGGCGGCCGGTTATCGGGTGGGTTGCCACACATCCCCCCATCTGCTGCAATTTAATGAACGGGCACGCATTAATGGTATCAATGCGACCGACGCGCAGCTGCTGGTCCATTTTGCTGAAGTGGAAGCGGCAAGAGTCAGTCTGCCAGATGCCCCCACGCTCACCTATTTTGAATTTACCGCCTTGGTCATCATGCGTTTATTTGCGGATGCCAAATTGGATGCCGTTATTCTCGAAGTAGGCATGGGTGGTCGTCTGGATGCGATCAATATTTTGGATGCCGATTGCGCCATTGTGACCAGCATTGATATTGATCATGCTGCTTTTTTGGGTGATACCCGAGAAAAAATTGCCCGGGAAAAGGCGGGCGTATTTCGCGCCAATGCGATTGCGGTTTGTGGAGACCCGATGCCGCCTGCTAGCTTAATTGCCCATGCCGAGTCCTTGGGGTGTGATCTTTGGCTCATGGGTCGGGATTACAACTTTCAAGGGGATAAACAACAATGGGCTTGGTCTGGACGAGGCAAGCGCTTTAGTGGTTTGGGTTATCCCGCGTTGCGGGGCGCCAATCAATTACTCAATGCCTCCGCTGTGATTGCAGCCTTAAGCGCTTTGCGTGACCGCATACCCGTTAGTGCACAAGACATTCGCAACGGCTTTGCCATGGTCGAGTTGTCAGGTCGTTTTCAGGTTCTGCCCGGGCAGCCCACGATTGTTCTGGATGTTGCACACAATCCCCATGCTGCTGCGACCTTGGGGCAGAGCCTGGATAAGATGGGTTATCACCCCTATACCTATGCCATTTTTGGTGCGATGGCCGATAAAGACATTGAAGGCGTCATCCGTCCGATGGCGGGCCTTGTGGACCACTGGTTCTGTACTGATTTGCCAACCAACAGGGCTGCTAGCGCAGCAGAACTTACCCATATTCTAGAGGGCGCCGGAGTTAAGCGCGATAAAGGTCAAGATGGCGGTATTCAGACCTTTGCAAGCCCTGGAGACGCCTACCAAAAGGCGCTTTTATCTGCAGGGGAGGGTGATAGAATAGTGGTATTCGGCTCTTTCTATACTGTCGCAGGCGTAATGGCTTATCGAAACAACCAGGCGCACTAATCCATGATTCGTCTTTCCCAGCTTTTTAAGCGCGATTCTCAACCCGATGGCGGGTTGCGTACTTCGTCGACGAGATCACGCACGGATAGCAAATTTAGTAGTCGTGGTTCACGTATAAGCGCTGATGATTCTGTTTTAACCGAAGATCCTGAACACCAACGTGCCCGTCATCGCCTCATAGGCGCTGCGGTACTGGTTTTAATTGCAATTATTGTTTTGCCCCGCGTGCTTGACAGCAATCCAAAGACCATTAGTAATGACATTGCCGTAACCATTGTGAGTAGCTTGCCAGCGGTGACGCCGCCGCAGCCGACTCAGCCTCCATCTGCAGAACTAAAATCCGAGCAAGCCAAACCGGCAACAACACCAGCCGTACCAGCGGTAGCTACGACAGCACCAGCAACGGCAGCTCCTGCAAAACCGCTTGCGTCAAGTCCAGCAGATAAAACAATGGGCCTCGCTGCTGGTGAAGAAGTTGTCGTTGCGGCAAAGTCAAACGCGAATGGGTCTGCTAGCGCAAACGCCAATCCAAGCGCCTCTGGGAAGTTTGTGATTCAAATTGGCGCCTTTGCATCGGAAGAGCGTGCGAATGGCTGGATTGCAAAACTGAAAGAGCAAAAAATTCCGAATTATGTTTTAAATCGCACGGGTACAGATG
>JBEBBK010000139.1:0-4096 GCA_041158405.1 Pseudomonadota bacterium | reverse complement strand
TTTGCAGCGCGAAATTGACTGCTTGGCGGATGATGGCCGCATCGTGATCATCGCCATTATGGGCGGTTCTAAATCCGAAGTGAACACCGGGCAAATTTTACGCCGGCGTTTAACGATCACAGGCTCCACGCTGCGTCCAAGGCCTGTTTCTTTTAAGCGTGAAATTGCGAAACAGCTATTTGAGCGAGTTTGGCCGATCATGAATCAAGGGGCTTTGAAGCCGGTAATTTATAAAACGTACAGCCTCGATCAGGCTTCCGAAGCGCATCGTTTGATGGAATCAAGCGAGCACGTTGGCAAGATTGTTTTAACGGTTTGACATAGGCTTAGCTAAAGCATGCGTCCGATAACGGTGATTGGTAACTGGAAAATGCACGGCAGTAAAGCCGCCTGCCGCCACTGGATTGAAACAGTCTGCGCGGAAATGGAAAAAGGCATGCCAGCAGGTCGTCGTTTTGGTTTATGCCCACCTTATCCATATTTATCTGACTGCAGCCAGAGAATTGCAGCATGCTCTTCCGCGTCGCTTGCGCTCGGTGCGCAAGATGTCTCTGCCGAAATAGGCGGTGCCTTTACGGGTGAAGTGAGTGCGGCGATGCTGCACGAATTTGGCTGCAAGTATGTTTTAGTTGGGCATTCGGAGCGCCGCGACCGGTTCAATGAATCCGACCGACTGATTGCGGAGAAAGCACTGCAAGCATTGGATCAGGGCTTAACCCCGGTGATCTGTGTGGGCGAGACTGCGGATGAACGGAATTCAGGCAGGGCAGTTGAGGTAGTGCGGGCTCAGGTTGCGCGGCAAATTGCTATTTTGCAAGACCGTTTAGTGGATTCCTTACTTGCGTACGAGCCCGTTTGGGCGATTGGAACCGGTAAGGTGGCAAGCGCTCAAATTGCACAAGACATGCACCGCGAAATTCGCTTGCAATTGGCTGAATTCAATGCCGACGTTGCGTCGCATATTGGCATTTTGTATGGCGGTAGTGTGAAGTATGACAATGCAGTCGAGCTATTTGGCATGCCAGACATCGATGGCGGATTAATTGGCGGCGCTTCCTTAGATCCGCAGGAATTCTTGGCCATTTGCCGAGCATAAATTTTTAATTGGAGATAAACCATGGAATGGTTAAAAACAGCGTTGATGGTAGTGCAAGTGGGTTCTGCCCTGGCAATCATCTTATTGGTTCTATTGCAGCAAGGTAAGGGCGCCGATATGGGCGCTGCCTTCGGCTCGGGCGCCTCTGGAAGCGTCTTTGGTGCCAGCGGCTCGGCTAATTTCTTATCCCGCGCTACCGCAGTACTGGCTTTTGTTTTCTTTGCGGCGACGATTGCGATTACGTGGATTGGTAATAAAAAGCCTGCCGATGCAGGCGTTTTGTCGGGCACTACTGCACCTGCTGCAACCGGAGCAAATCCGCCTGCAGCCCCAGTGCAAGATCCATCGAAACCCGCAGTACCAAAATAAAAAATATAGCTACAAAAAATAGCGAAATGGCATCATTTTTTGTAGGAATTAAGCGCAGTACCGGTAGTCCTCATGCAGTAGAATTGATGGGTTTTACGAATGCCGACGTGGTGAAATTGGTAGACACGCTATCTTGAGGGGGTAGTGGCTTAGGCTGTGCGAGTTCGAGTCTCGCCGTCGGCACCAAGTGGTAACTGATTTGCTCTAAGTCAATATTTATATTTGGCTTTTAGTCCATAATCAAACGTGTTTATTGGGATATTTTTAGAGTTAATTTAGGACTTAAAACTGCCTTCACATCAGGATTGCTTTGGATCTCGCTAATTACTTCCCCATCTTGCTTTTCATTCTCGTCGGCATTGCCGTCGGAATAGTGCCGATGTTTTTGGGTAAGGTCTTGGCGCCATCCCGTCCTGATGCAGAAAAACTCTCTTCCTACGAGTGCGGCTTTGAGGCATTTGAAGATGCCCGCATGAAATTCGATGTGCGCTATTACCTGGTTGCCATCCTCTTTATTTTGTTTGACCTGGAAACGGCCTTTTTATTCCCTTGGGGTGTTGCGCTGCGCGACATCGGTTGGGAAGGCTATGCATCCATGGTGGTATTCCTATTTGTATTTATCGTGGGATTCGTCTACATCTGGAAAAAGGGCGCTCTCGACTGGGAGTGATCGTTATGGCACTAGAAGGCGTACTCAAAGAAGGATTTATCACTACCTCAGCGGATCAGTTGATTAACTGGACCCGCACAGGTTCGCTGTGGCCAATGACCTTTGGTTTGGCGTGCTGTGCAGTGGAGATGATGCATGCGGGTGCTGCACGCTATGACTTAGATCGCTTCGGCGTGGTCTTCCGTCCTTCCCCACGGCAGTCTGATCTGATGATTGTAGCGGGGACCCTCTGCAACAAGATGGCCCCAGCCTTGCGTAAGGTCTATGATCAAATGCCCGAGCCTCGCTGGGTGATTTCGATGGGCTCGTGTGCCAATGGCGGCGGCTATTACCATTACTCCTATTCTGTAGTACGCGGTTGTGACCGCATCGTACCGGTTGATATTTATGTACCAGGTTGCCCACCTACTGCAGAGGCACTGATCTACGGCATTATTCAGTTGCAGGCCAAAATTGGCCGTACCAGCACCATTGCGCGGAAGGCATAAGGAATGTCTGATCGCCTGAATCAATTACAGTCCCACGTCGAGCGTGCTCTGGGTGGACGCGTGCAGTCGATCACCTTAGCGTTGAACGAGTTAACAGTGGTGTTGCGCGCGGACACGTATCTCGAGTCTGCTTTGATTTTGCGAGACGACCCTGCACTTGGCTTTGAGCAGCTGATTGATTTATGCGGCATTGATTACCAAGACTACTTGGATGGCAGCTATAGCGGCCCCCGTTTTGCGGTGGTGAGCCACTTGTTGTCAGTCAAACACAATCTGCGTTTGCGTATTCGGGTCTTTGCGCCAGACGATAGCTATCCTCTGGTTTCCTCACTGACGTCGGTCTGGGCCTCAGCGAATTGGTTTGAGCGCGAAGCATTTGACCTCTTTGGTATTTTGTTTGATGGCCATGCTGATCTGCGCCGCATCTTGACCGACTATGGATTTATTGGCCATCCCTTCCGTAAAGACTTTCCGATTTCAGGCAATGTTGAAATGCGCTACGATCCGGAGTTACAGCGGGTTGTCTATCAGCCAGTCACGATTGAGACTCGCGAAGTTACGCCGCGCGTGGTTCGGGAAGAGCAATACGGAGGCCCCGTTTAAGCATGGCCGAGATTAAAAACTACACCCTGAACTTCGGCCCGCAGCATCCGGCTGCGCACGGCGTATTGCGTTTAGTGCTAGAGCTCGACGGCGAAGTCATTCAACGCGCTGATCCGCACATTGGCTTATTGCATCGCGCGACTGAAAAACTCGCCGAGACCCGTACCTGGATTCAGAGTGTGCCGTACATGGATCGCCTCGATTACGTCTCGATGATGGTGAACGAGCACGCCTATGTGATGGCCATTGAAAAATTATTGAACGTGGAAGTGCCTTTGCGTGCGCAATACATCCGCGTAATGTACGACGAGTTAACACGCTTGCTCAATCATTTATTGTGGATTGGTTGCCACGGATTAGACGTTGGTGCGATGGCGGTTTTCTTGTACGCCTTCCGCGATCGTGAAGATATTTTTGATATGTACGAAGCCGTTTCAGGTGCACGTATGCACGCAGCCTACTACCGTCCGGGTGGCGTTTATCGTGACCTGCCTGAGCGCATGCCGCAGTTTGCGGAGTCGAAGACCCGCAGTAGCAGTGCACTCAAACGCTTGAACGAAGACCGCAGTGGCTCCTTGCTTGATTTTATTGAGGCATTTACCCAGCGCTTCCCCGGAAACGTCGATGAGTACTGCAATTTATTAACCGATAACCGCATTTGGAAGCAGCGTCTAGTGGGTATTGGCGTGGTCTCGCCCGAGCGCGCCTTGCAACTCGGCTTTACCGGACCGATGTTGCGTGGCTCTGGTGTGGAGTGGGATTTACGCAAGAAGCAACCCTATGAGGTCTACGATCGATTGAACTTTGAGATTCCGGTTGGCGTTAATGGGGATTCCTACGATCGGTATTTGATCCGCATGGAAGAGATGC
>JBEBBK010000138.1:0-4131 GCA_041158405.1 Pseudomonadota bacterium | reverse complement strand
GGGATCATCGATCCCGATGGAATCTTAAATGGCTCGATCAAAAATGAGCGCAGAAAAAATACTGCGCAAATGACCGGGAAGAAACTAGCTGAATATTCAAGCCACAAGGGCATGCGGGCAATACCAGCTGCCTTTCGTTGCGGTGCAAATACCAGCTTATCTGCCACCCAAGCCACGCCAGTAATCACAACAAGGATGAATAGGATGAGTGCGAAGTTCATTAATTGTCCACCTGTAAAATCGCCAGGAATGCTTCTTGTGGGATTTCAACGTTACCCACTTGCTTCATGCGCTTCTTGCCCTCTTTTTGCTTTTCAAGCAACTTGCGCTTACGGGAAATATCACCGCCATAGCATTTAGCTAAAACATTCTTACGTAAGGCTTTTACGTTTTCCCGCGCGACAATACCGCTACCGATTGCAGCCTGAATCGCTACATCAAACATCTGCCGCGGAATAATGCCGCGCATCTTTGCAACCACGTCACGGCCACGCGATTGGCTATTACTGCGGTGCACGATGACCGACAGGGCATCAACCTTTTCACTGTTAATCAAAATATCAACTTTGACTACATCGGCTACGCGGTACTCTTTAAACTCATAGTCCATGGAGGCATAGCCGCGTGAGACAGACTTCAGCCGGTCAAAGAAATCCAGCACGATTTCTGCCATCGGAATTTCATAGGTCAATTGCACCTGTCTGCCTAAGTAATTCATATTGATTTGCACACCGCGCTTACCAGTACAGAGCGTAATGACTGAGCCAACGTATTCTTGTGGCATGTATAAATTGACGGTAACAATCGGTTCGAGGATGGCCTCGATCTTCGAGGGGTCGGGCATCTTCGATGGGTTATCAACCACCAATAATGTTCCATCGCGTTGCTGCACTTGATACACCACCGTAGGCGCAGTAGTAATCAAGTTCATATCATATTGGCGCTCTAGACGCTCTTGCACAATCTCCATGTGCAACAAACCCAAAAATCCGCAGCGAAATCCAAATCCCAGCGCTTGGGATACTTCGGGCTCATAGAGCAGCGATGCATCATTTAGCTTGAGCTTTTCAAGCGACTCACGCAGCTGATCGTATTCATTGGCCTCTACGGGATAAAGGCCTGCAAACACCTGGGACTTCACTTCTTTAAAACCGGGTAATGGTGCACTCGCTGGAGTACGGCCCTGCTGCCCTGTTGCATGCGTTACGGTATCGCCGACTTTAGCGGCCTTTAACTCTTTAATTCCGGCAATAATAAAACCCACTTGCCCTGCGCTTAAGTCAGGGCGATCAATCGACTTTGGACTAAAGACGCCCACATGCTCCACTAAATGGGTTGAGCCATTTGCCATCAATGTAATCTTGTCTTTGGGTTTCAGAATGCCGTTCACAACCCGCACCAGCATGACTACACCAACGTAGTTATCAAACCAGGAATCAATAATCAAGGCCTGCAAAGGGTCTGTAACACTCCCTTTGGGCGCAGGCACGCGCCGGATCATTTCCTCCAGCACATCCGCAACACCAAGGCCGGTTTTGGCAGAGCAGGTCAATGCATCGGTTGCATCGATGCCAATCACGTCTTCAATCTCTTGTTTGGCGCGCTCTGGATCAGCCTGTGGCAAATCAATTTTATTTAAAACGGGCACAACCTCAACACCCAATTCGATGGCAGTGTAGCAATTCGCGACGGTTTGCGCTTCCACACCCTGGCTGGCATCGACGACCAGTAATGCGCCCTCACACGCTGAAAGGGAGCGACTCACCTCATAGGAAAAGTCAACGTGCCCGGGGGTATCGATCAGATTCAGGTTGTATGTTTTGCCATCCTTTGCTTTGTAGCTCAGGGCTGCGGTTTGGGCTTTAATGGTGATTCCGCGCTCACGCTCAATGTCCATTGAATCCAGGACCTGGGCTTCCATCTCGCGATCAGATAATCCGCCACAGAGCTGAATAATTCGATCCGCAAGGGTCGACTTGCCATGGTCGATGTGGGCGATGATAGAAAAGTTGCGGATTAAATCCATGGTGTTTTATCTAAATTAGCAAAAACACCTTGTCGCAGCACACAGGATGATGCACTGCAATAAGTTGTCTTGCTTAATTGTACTGGTTGAGGCTAAAACCCATTTCTTTTGCCCCTCCTAGGGCTATTTGTGCCTTTTACGGGGCTTTAGGCTTTAGCGGGACAATCAGAGTGCTGTCTGCTCGTCGCACAAATAGAGCAACAGACCGATTGGCATCCAAGCCTTTGGTAAGTCCCTCAAATTGCTTTACGCCCGTCACATCGCTATCGCCAACCCGCACAATCACATCGCCCACGCGGATTCCAGACCGGGCAGCGGCCCCCTCTCCTAGGCTGGTAATCTCAACCCCAGACTTAACGTTTAGCTCCCGTTTTTTGGCATCCGACAATTCGGTTATACCAAGTCCAAATGGGTTGTTGCTAGTTGCTGCGGATGCCGGGCTATCTGGCTTTTTAGCCGCAGCGGTTTTTGTGCTTGCCTCCGCATCACCAACCACAACAGAAAGATCACGCGCCGACCCCTTACGCCAAACCTGAACCGTTGCCTTCATACCTGGCTTGGTTTCGCCAACGATGCGCGGGAGATCGCTTGATTTGCTAATGTCGCGCCCATTGAACGCCAAAATGACATCGCCAGCCTCGATTCCGCCAGCTGCTGCCGGACCATTTGGCTCGACATTGCGCACGTATGCGCCGCGGGGACGCCCAAGACCCAAGGTCTCTGCCATTTCTTTGCTTAAGTCACCCAAGGCAACGCCAATCCGACCACGCACCAACTTACCAGTGGTGCGTAATTGATCCGCAACCCGCATCGCCTCATCAATCGGAATGGCAAAGGAAATTCCCATGTAGCCACCTGAACGGCTAAAAATTTGAGAATTAATGCCGATGACTTGGCCGGCGGTATTAATCAAGGGGCCACCCGAATTACCTGGGTTAACTGCAACGTCGGTTTGGATAAAGGGTAAATAGTCGCCGGTGTCGCGGCTTTTGGCCGACACAATTCCAGCGGTAACGGTGTTCTCTAAACCAAATGGAGAGCCAATGGCCAAGACCCACTCGCCGACCCGCAACTTAGAGGAGTCGCCCAATGGGAGCTTTGGTAAACCGGCGGCCTCAATCTTAAGCACGGCAATGTCGGTTCGCTTGTCTGCGCCCAGTAACTTAGCTGTAAATTCGCGCTTATCAGTTAAGGTGACGTAAATCTTATCGGCGCCCTCGACCACATGGGCATTAGTCAAAATCAAGCCGGTGGAGTCAATAATGAAACCAGAGCCAACACCACGCTCTGCTTCGCGGGGTTGCCCGGGTGTAGATGGCCCAGATTTAGGGGTGCCCGGGGGCGGTACGCCAAAGAAGCGTCGAAAAAACTCCGCCTGCTCTTCCGGAATACCAGGGGGAAGTCCGCCTTGGGCCTGCTGGGGTGCTGCACGTTGTTCTGTTGTTCGAATGTTGACTACTGCGGGACTGGCCTTTTCGACCAAATCGGCAAAATCGGGTGCCAATACCCTGGTCGACTGCGCCACAGAAGCAGGCATAAACGCAAGCTGACCCAAACTCAAGGCAGTTAATACCGCTAAAAAAGCTTTTTTCATATTGTGTGCAGCCCTTGCAGGCCTAAAAAGGGATAGATGTCTAGATATTAGGTCAACTTACCGAAAATCAAGGTACCGTTAGTACCCCCAAAGCCAAAGTTGTTTTTGATGGCATGGTCGATTTTCATGTCACGCGCTGTATTTGCGCAGTAATCCAAGTCGCACTCGGGATCTTGGTTAAAGATATTGATCGTCGGCGGTGATTTCTGGTGGTGCAGGGCCAAGATGGTAAACACGGATTCAAGGCCGCCAGCGCCGCCCAATAAATGACCCGTCATGGACTTGGTTGAATTAACCACCACCTTTTTGGCGTGATCACCCAAAGCCGCTTTAATTGCTTCAGTCTCATTCTTATCGCCGAGTGGCGTTGAAGTGCCATGCGCATTCACGTACTGGATTTGATCTGAATTGAGGCCTGCATCACGCATTGCGTTTTGCATGCAACGCTTGGGGCCATCCATATTCGGGGCGGTCATGTGATAGGCGTCTCCGCTCATGCCAAAACCGATCA
>JBEBBK010000137.1:0-4148 GCA_041158405.1 Pseudomonadota bacterium | reverse complement strand
CGGCGTGCGTTTGGAAATTAATTCCCTGGGGCAGGCCGATGAGCGCGCTAATCACCGCACTGCCTTAATCACCTATTTTGAGAAAAACGCATCGGCACTCGATGCGGATTCACAGCGGCGTCTCACAACTAATCCACTGCGCATCCTGGATTCTAAAAATCCAGACATGCAAGCCCTGATTGAAGGCGCGCCGCGGCTATTGGATTTTCTGGGTGCTGAATCCTTAGCGCATTTTGAAGCAGTGCAAGCATTGCTCAAAGCCAATAACGTACCGTGCAAAATCAATCCGCGCTTGGTGCGGGGTTTGGATTATTACAACTTGACGGTATTCGAGTGGGTAACTGACGCCCTTGGCGCCCAAGGCACGATTGCGGGCGGCGGACGTTATGACCCCTTAATCGAACGCATGGGCGGTAAACCAGCACCAGCCTGTGGATGGGCCATGGGTATGGAGCGTGTACTCGAGCTGATGAAGGTATCCGAGTCATTGCCAGAGCCCACCAATTTATGCGATGTCTTTGTGTTGCATCAGGGCGGCGAGACCTTGCGCACTGCCTTGGTTGCTGCTGAAGAAATGCGCAGTGCCGGCATTGATGTTGTTTTATTTTGCGCGCCAGATGGTCAAACAGCGAGTTTTAAGTCCCAAATGAAGAAGGCCGATGCCAGCGGCGCGGCGTATGCGGTGATCATTGGCCCCGATGAACTTGCACGCAATGAGGCGCAACTCAAAGATTTGCGTGGGGGCGAAGAGCAGCGTGCCGTTCCTTTGGATGGATTGCTCGGCACCGTAATTGATGCCTTAGTAGCGACATCCGAATAGAATGACGCATTCGTATCGTATTTAATTGCCTGGACCGTTATGCCTTTAGACCTCGAAGAACAAGAACAACTCGATAGCGTTAAAGCCTTTTGGGAGAAGTACCGCTCCCTCATCATGGGCCTAGCCACCGCTGTGTTGTTTGCATTTGCCGCCTACAACGGTTGGCAGTGGTGGAAGAACAGCCAAGCAACCGAAGCCGGTAAGCTCTACGAAACCATGATGAGCTCGATTGAAAAGGGCAACAAAGACCAAAGCATTCTGGCTGCCGAAGACTTGCAAAAGCAATTTGCTGGAACCAGTTACGCTCCTATGGCCAGTTTGATTGCAGCAAAACTCGCTGCCGATGCGGGCGATGCCGCTAAATCCCAGGCCTTCTTACGCTGGGTTGCTGAAAAGTCAGCCAATGAGGGCTATAAAGCCTTGGGTAAATTGCGCCTAGCAACGGCCTTAATGGACGAGGGCAGCGTGAAGTCCCTCGCGGAAACCGATGCGATTTTGAAGAGCAAGCCCACCCTTGGATTTGAGCCTTTGTGGCTAGAGCGCCGTGGCGACTGGTATTTGGTGCAAGGAAAAAATACCGATGCGAGAAAAAGTTATTCGCAAGCGTGGAAGTTATTGGAAAAATCCAAAGAGTTCCCACAAGAGGCGCGCAGTCTACTAAAAGTAAAGCTTGATGCCGTTGGGGGCATTGAATGAAACGACTACTAGGCGCTGCCCTTGTTGCCGTATTGGCAGTAAGCCTCGTTGCTTGCTCTGGCAAGGCGCGCGTACGCCAGCCTGCTGAGCTGGTGAACGTGAGCAACCAGTTTGATTTAGCGCCGGTATGGTCTGTCAGCATTGGCTCATCGGAGCCCTTTAACTTTCATCCTGCGGTGGTGGGCGATGCCGTTTATGCCGCGTCGCGTCGAGGCAGCTTGCTCAAATTGGATTTGCAAAGCGGCAAAACCCTATGGGAAGCGACTGTTCCCGAAAAGCTCAGCATTGGTCCTGGCTCGGATGGCAAAGTAACTGCAGTTGTGAGCACGGAAGGCGATGTGTTTGCCTACGATGACACTGGCAAAAATATTTGGAAGTTTCACATTGGCGGCGAAGTATTGACTGCTCCGGTTGTAGCTGGTGGGGTGGTGGTGATTCGCGGCTTGGATAATCGCTTTGTGGGTTTGGATGCAGCGACGGGTAAGCGCCGCTGGATTTACCAGCGCCAGCAATCGGCATTGTCTTTGCGTGTCGGTTACGGCATGCTATCAATTGGAAATGAAGTGATCGTGACAGGTTTTGCAGGCGGTCGGTTTGGCATGATTGGAATTGCCAATGGCGGACTCGTTTGGGAAACGCCGATCTCCTTTCCGAAAGGCTTCTCTGAAATCGAGCGCCTGAATGATGTGAGTGCTAAACCGAGCATTGAGGGTGAGCGCATTTGTGCAGTGTCCTATCAGGGCCGCATTGGTTGTGCGCAAGCGCGCACGGGCACGCTGATTTGGTTTAAAGATTTTTCCAGTTTCACTGGCACCACGCAAAGCACCGAGTTTGTTTTTGCCGCCAATGAAAAATCCCACGTCACCGCATTTCGGAGCAGTGATGGCGCACAAGTATGGGAGAACACCCAACTGACGTGGCGCGATGTCGGCGAGCCCTTAGCCATTGGACGGGTGGTCTTAATGGGTGATAAGCAAGGCTATATTCATGCGATGTCGCAGTCGGGTGGCGAGATGCTAGCGCGCATTCGCCATGACACCACGCCGGTGACTGCAGCACCGATTGCAGTAGGTGGCTTGATTCTGGTTCAGTCTCAAGGTGGCAAATTAGCGGCGTATAGCCCCAAATGAAACCAGTTATCACCATTGTTGGCCGACCGAACGTCGGCAAATCGACTTTGTTCAATCGCTTGACGCGTTCGCGCGATGCCTTGGTTGCAGACTTTTCTGGTTTAACCCGCGATCGCCATTACGGCAACAGCCGCATTACCTCGCGTGAGTTCATTTGCGTGGACACCGGCGGCTTTGAGCCAGTCGCGAAAACCGGCATCGTAGCCGAGATGGCCAAACAAACCAAGCAAGCCGTTGCCGAATCCGACTTAATTATTTTCTTGGTGGACGGCCGTTTAGGTATGGCGCCGCAAGACCGCGTGATTGCGGATTTTTTGCGCAAGACCGGTCGCCCCGTTGTGTTGGCAGTCAACAAAACCGAAGGCATGTCGCATGGCGTAGTCACCGCTGATTTCCATGAGCTTGGATTGGGTGAGCCCTTTGCAATTTCCTCGGCGCACGGCGATGGCGTTAAAACGTTAGTGGATGATGCGCTGGATTCGCTCGGCATACCCGAGCCCGATGACAGTGCAGACTCCGACCCATTAACGCCGCGCGCTATGAAGATTGCGGTGGTGGGTCGCCCTAACGTGGGCAAGTCGACTCTAATTAATAAACTGATTGGCGAAGAGCGGGTGATTGCATTTGATATGCCGGGCACGACGCGCGATGCGATTGAAGTGCCGTTTGAGCGTAATGGAAAGCCTTACATCTTGATCGATACCGCGGGCTTGCGTCGCCGCGGCAAAGTATTTGAAGCGATTGAAAAGTTCTCCGTCGTCAAGACGCTGCAAGCGATTGCAGATGCCAACGTGGTCATCTTGATGCTCGATGCCCAGCAAGATATTTCAGAGCAAGACGCGCACATTGCTGGATTTATTTTGGAAGCAGGCCGCGCACTAGTCCTAGCCATTAATAAATGGGATGGCGTAGATCACTACGTCAAAGAGCGTTGCCGTGTGGAGATTGGTCAAAAGTTACGCTTCTTGGATTTTGCGAACGTGCACCCCATCTCAGCGGTAAAGGGAACTGGACTCAAAGAGCTTTTCAAAGACGTCGACTTAGCGTACGCCGCAGCCATGGCGAAATTACCCACACCAAGGCTCACGCGTATTTTGGCCGAGGCCGTTGAGCATCAACAGCCCAAGCGCGTTGGTATGGGCCGTCCTAAATTACGCTATGCCCACCAAGGCGGCATGAACCCGCCGATTGTGGTGATTCATGGCAGTGCGCTCAGCGGTGTAACGGATAGCTATAAGCGCTTTTTAGAAGGGCGCTTTCGGGAGGCATTTAAGCTGCGGGGAACCCCGCTGCGGATTGAAATGCGCACCAATAAAAATCCCTATGTGGACGCCGATAAAGGCAAAAAGCGTTAATTTAGTGCTATTTCGTAACGTCTTTTTTTCGGACTCGCGCTTGGTTTGGCAAAATATAGTTAGGCGGTATATATTAATAACCGTAGAGTGAATAGCACGCCGTAATGCAGTGCTTTGTTGTTGAAACTAAAAAAGCAAGACTCCCAC
>JBEBBK010000136.1:0-4148 GCA_041158405.1 Pseudomonadota bacterium | reverse complement strand
GAAACAGGGGTGCCCTCCGTAATTGGTGGCGCTGAGAAAGACCCTATTACCCGATCCAGATAATGCTGGCGTGGGGAGTGTCATCAAAACCGGTACCCGGTTTCGTCCATCGAATAATCAGTTAGGAGATGGATATGAGCACAGCAGACGTTAAAACAAAACCCGCAAAACCAGAGATCCCCACCCTCAAAAGTCTAGAGCGTGACTTTGGGCAAAAGTTTGCGTATCCCGCTTCAATTAAGACCTACTTAGAAGGCTCGCGTCCGGACATCAAAGCACCGATTCGCATGATTGAGCAATTGCCTACGGCAGTGGGCAAGGAAATGGTTCCCAATCCACCCGTTCCTGTCTATGACACTTCCGGCCCATACAGTGATCCAGATATTGTGATTAATCTGGAAAAAGGTTTACCTAAACTGCGCGCCGATTGGATTGCGCAACGCGGTGATACAGAGCAGTTGGCTGGTCCTACCTCCGAGTATGGTGTAGCACGCTCCATCGATGCAGCAACCCAGCATCTGCGCTTTGCCCACATTGGAGCGCCCCGCGTTGCCAAGTCTGGAGCCAATGTCAGTCAAATGCATTACGCCCGCAAAGGGATCATTACGCCCGAGATGGAATACGTTGCCCTGCGTGAGTCAATGGGCCTCGAGCAATTACGTAAGGACCCCCGTTATACCCAATTGCTGAAGCAGCATCCGGGTAAAAGCTATGGCGCCAACTTGCCCGAGATTGTTACCCCTGAATTTGTTCGGCAAGAAATCGCCGCTGGTCGCGCGATCATTCCAGCCAACATCAATCACCCCGAGTTAGAGCCGATGATTATTGGCCGCAACTTCCGAGTCAAGATTAACGGTAACTTAGGTAATTCCGCCGTCACTTCCTCGATTAATGAAGAAGTCGAAAAGATGGTGTGGTCGATTCGTTGGGGCGCTGACACCATCATGGATCTCTCTACTGGTAAACACATCCACGAAACCCGCGAATGGATTATTCGCAACTCTCCTGTACCCATTGGAACGGTGCCCATTTACCAGGCGCTGGATAAAACCGGTGGTATCGCCGAAGACCTCACCTGGGAAATGTTCCGCGACACCTTAGTAGAGCAAGCCGAGCAAGGCGTTGATTACTTCACCATTCATGCGGGCGTATTGCTCCGTTATGTTCCGCTCACAGCCGATCGCATCACTGGCATTGTGTCGCGCGGCGGCTCGATCATGGCGAAGTGGTGCTTGGCTCACCATAAAGAGAATTTCCTCTACACCAAGTTCGATGAAATCTGCGAGATCATGAAAGCGTATGACGTGTCCTTTAGCTTAGGCGATGGATTAAGGCCAGGCTGTATTGCTGATTCCAATGACGCAGCGCAGTTTGGTGAATTGCATACCTTGGGCGAACTTACTGCCAAGGCCTGGAAGCACGACGTTCAGGTCATGATTGAAGGCCCAGGCCATGTGCCAATGCAGCGTATCGAAGAGAACATGACCGAAGAGCTCAAGCATTGCTTAGAGGCACCCTTCTATACATTGGGACCACTAATCACCGATATCGCTCCAGGCTATGACCACATTACGAGTGGCATTGGCGCGGCGCAAATTGGTTGGTACGGTACTGCCATGCTCTGCTACGTCACTCCCAAGGAGCATTTGGGTTTACCAGACAAAGAAGATGTGCGCGAAGGCATCATTACCTACAAGATTGCAGCCCATGGTGCTGACTTAGCCAAAGGCTTACCGGGTGCTCAAGTGCGCGACAACGCGCTATCCAAGGCACGCTTTGAGTTCCGCTGGGAAGACCAATTTAATCTTGGACTGGATCCTGAGCGTGCACGCGAGTACCACGACGCCACATTGCCTGCGGAAGGCGCCAAGATTGCGCACTTCTGCTCGATGTGTGGACCAAAGTTCTGCTCGATGAAGATTACACAAGAAGTGCGTGACTACGCCGCTACCTTGGATGCCGATGGCAATCCAAAAGTAGTGGAGGCAGTTAAGGGCATGGAAGAGAAGTCGATTGAGTTCCGCAAACGCGGTAGCGAGATTTACCAATAAGGTATTGGCTGTAGATACCATGCTCCTTGATCAGAGTTCCTCTTTTGCTGGCAAGCGAATAGCCGTCGTCGGGGCTGGCCTGATGGGTCGGATGATGGCTTACGCCCTAGCAAAAGGGGGTGCTCAGGTATCCCTCTATGATCGCGGTGGCGTGGATGGCGAGCATGCAGCTGCAGTGGTTGCAGCGGCGATGCTGGCCCCACTGGCGGAATCGGCCATTACCGAACCCAATGTGGTGCAAATGGGCATGTACAGCTTGCCGCGCTGGCAGGCATTTACTGCTGAACTCAGCCTTCCTGTTTTTTTTCAGCAAGAAGGAACGGTCTTTGTTTGGCATCAACAAGATGCGATCGAAGCCAAACGCCTTAGCGCACAATTGCTCCGTAATTGCTGGGAAAGCCAGCAAGCAGGTGCATCTGCCTTTCCACTAGAGCAACCGCAGCAGCTCGATCGCCATTCCTTAGAAGGGCTTGAACCCAGCTTAGCCGATCGCTTTCATCAGGGCTTATTTTTGCTGCACGAAGGCCAATTGGACAATCGGCAATTGCTGGTCTCTTTATTGCATGCACTGCGTGATATGCAAGTGGAGCTACATTGGCATCAGGCAATCGACCCGGACGATTTGCATCGCCAAGGAAAGCATGACTGGGTGATTGATTGCCGCGGCCTAGGCGCAAAAGAGGCATGGGAGTCCAATCCCTTGCGCGGCATCCGGGGCGAGGTAATTCGCTTGCATGCACCCGAAGTCAAACTCAAACGCCCCACAAGGCTTATTCATCCGCGTTACCCGATTTACATTGCTCCCAAAGAGGATGACATGTACGTGGTCGGTGCCACTGAAATTGAATCCGAAGACTTATCACCCACCAGCGTTCGCTCTGCGATGGAATTACTCAGCGCGGTCTATACCGTGCATAGCGGTTTTGCTGAGGCGCGTATTTTGGAAATGAGCACGCAATGCCGTCCTACTCTCAAAGATAATTTGCCTGAGATCCGAATCAGCAAGCCTGGACTGATGTTAATCAATGGACTATATCGGCACGGCTTCTTAATTGCGCCTGCAGTAATGGATTGCGCAATCGAGCTATTGCGCTCTTTCGCAGTAGACCAGTTGCCTGCCAAGAGTGCATTGGCCAAACAACTTAATTTACGGGTGACGCATGACTCCCACAGTGAGCTAATGGCATGCGCATCCTAGCCAATCAAATTCCACGTGATCTTCCAAGCAATAGTCGCATCACCGATCTCTTGACGATGATTGAGGCGAAGCCGCCCTACGCCGTTGCGGTTAATTTGCAATTTGTACCCAAGACGCTCCATGCAGACTATGTTCTGCACGAAAACGATCAGGTTGAAATCATCGCTCCAGTAACCGGCGGTTAATCCGCTGTTACTAATAAATCTGTTCCCATGACGACTTCACTTCCCCTTTCCACCAGCGATGCATTGGTTCTGTATGGCGAGACCTTTGCGAGTCGCTTACTGCTCGGTACCTCGCGTTATCCATCGCCGCAAATTCTGGAAAATGCGGTTGCACTGGCGAAGCCTGGAATGATTACTGTTAGTCTGCGACGTCAAGGCACATCCACCGCCGAGTCGCATAGTGGCTTTTGGGATTTACTCAAAAAAATGGCTGTCCCCGTATTGCCGAATACGGCTGGCTGCCATAGTCCACAAGAAGCTATTACAACGGCTCAAATGGCCCGCGAAGTATTCGAGACCGACTGGATTAAGCTCGAGTTAATTGGTGACGATTACACCCTGCAGCCCGATACCTTGCGTCTCGTACAAACTGCAGAGACTCTCATTAAAGATGGCTTTAAGGTCTTGCCCTACTGCACCGAGGATTTAATCCTGTGCCAGCGCTTAGTGGAGGTTGGTTGCCAAGCGGTAATGCCATGGGCGGCGCCGATTGGTACCGGCCAAGGACCACTTAATCCGTTTGCCATGAAACTCTTACGTGAACGCTTGCAGGTACCGCTCTTAGTGGATGCTGGCCTCGGCTTGCCATCGCATGCTTGCACTGTCATGGAATGGGGCTTTGATGGTGTTTTACTCAACACGGCTGTCGCCTTAGCCGATAACCCAGTGGCGATG
>JBEBBK010000135.1:0-4148 GCA_041158405.1 Pseudomonadota bacterium | reverse complement strand
AACCGGTGCTATTAGGCGTTGGGCGGAAATGCCTAGCCCTACAGTTGATTTTTTCCATGGGATTTGCGGGCGCCCAAACACCCTTACCCAAGGCGCCAGATTCTGAGGTAGTGGTTGAAGGTAATTCTGCGGCACTGCAAAATCTGGGGCGAGCGGTTCAGTCGCAAGAGGCCCAATCCCCTTTTCTACCGAATAAAAATACACCGCGCACACAGCCGAATTTAGTCCTGCCCGATATGGGGGACCCGGGCGGTGATGCTTTAAGTCCGGTAGATGAGCGTCGTATTGGCGAGCGCATTATGCGGGAAATCCGCGCTGATCCCGATTATTCCAATGATTTGCCAATCTATGATTTTCTGAATCAAATGGATCGGCGCTTACTGCAGGCAGCAAAACGCTTGCAGTTGGGCGGAGCCAATGCCTTGGGTAGCGCCCAATACAACTTTGAAGTTTTCGCAGTGAAAGAGTCGAGCATTAATGCATTTGCACTGCCTGGTGGCTTTATTGGCTTTCATACAGGCCTCTTAGTTGCCGCTGAAACGGAGTCTGAGGTTGCCTCCGTTATGGGCCATGAGATCGGCCACGTACTGCAGCGGCACATTGCGCGCTCAATGGACAAGCAGGCCATGAATACCATGATTGCCATCGCCGGTATGGTGCTGGGCGCATTGGCCGCATCCAGTAATCCATCGGCGGCGGTGGGACTCATGCGCGGCGGCCATGCCATATCGATTCAGAATCAGTTGGCGTACTCACGGGACGCGGAGCGTGAAGCCGATCGCATTGGCTTTTTGATTTTGGAGGGCAGTGGTTACGACATCAATGGCATGCCTGCCTTTTTTCAGCGTTTACAAAAAGCCACCAGCATTATGGACAGCGGCGTACCGGCTTACGTTCGAACACACCCCCTAACAATTGACCGTATTGCAGACATGCAAGATCGGGTACGCATGGTGAATGCCAAGACTGTACCCAGTTCACTGGAATTTTATTTAATCAAAGCACGCGCTCGCCTCGATCAACAAAAGGGCTCTAGCGGCTTGTTTGATGCCCGTAATATTTTTGAGAGTTTTAGTAAGCAAGCATCACCCATCAAACAGATGGAAGGATTTTATGGACTCGCTTTGGTTGCGCAGCGCCAAGGTAAAGTGGATATTGCTGAAGGCTATTTGCAAAAAACCCGGCAGATGATGCAGGCTGCAGTAGCGCCGGGCTCACCTTTATTGCGCCAAAGTGTAGCGCTGGATACCACTGCATCGGAATTAGCCTTAGCCAAAGGCAAATCCCAGGAGGCGCTGCAGATTGCGTACGTTACACTGCGTGCCTACCCAGAATCATTTGCCGCAGCAGTCGCCATGATTCAGGCGGAGCTCAAGCTGGGCAAAACCGACGAAGCCATCAGCTGGCTTCGAAGTCGTACCAAGCAACAGCCCAATGAAACCATTTGGTGGACATTGCTAGCCAATGCCTATGACCAAAGCAATAACATCGCCTTACGGCATTACGCCATGGGGGAAAAGTTTGCCCTAACTGGCGCATGGCCCTCTGCAATAGAGCAGCTGCGGATTGCTAGGGCAGCTGGCGGCAATAATTATTACCAAGGCTCGACGATTGATGCGCGCCTACGGGAGTTTCAGAGAATGTACCAAGAAGAGCAGCGCGAGGATGCCAAAAGCAGAGGTGGCTAAGACCGGATCAAGTGCTTAGGGCTGTGGCCGAGTTTGAAACTGAAAGCGACGCGCTACTTCTGCGCTGGTAATGGGTTCTAGTTTTAAATCATGGTCATGCCACCGCCAGATTCCTTCCAGTGCGCATGCGGTGTTGGTAAGCGAGCTCAGCCCTGAAAAGATTTCAATGTCATGGTCATGCAGCAAAGCAATGCTGAGGCGCTCTATTTCACTAAATTGATTTGTAGTGGACCAAATGGTTTGCGTGAGCATTCCCTCAATCAAAATATGCCCCGCTTCATCCATGAAGGCAGCGGTGGGCAGAAGCAGGCTTTCGCATTGCGTCTGAAATTGCCAAGGATGTTCTGCATTGCCGGCAGGCATCATGCGTACCACCCAGGGCGTTGCATCTAAGCTAACGTAGACCCGCTGCGGCCCATTCTGAAAAAAATACCGACCATCGGTATCGCTGGCGTAATTGCGGGCAATGAAGGCATTGAGTGCTGCGTGCTTAATGACATCCCCAGGCAATGCATGGGCTTGAGCGTAGTCGTCGCGCATGCGCCAAGCACCGCGCCGATCGAGCGCTAGCCAGCCATAGCAGTGCGGTACGTTTGGCCATTTGACTAAAGACTGGGCAATGCCTTGATCCATTGCGTTTAATGCAGACCGTGCTGGGTGATGGGTGCGCTTGAGCTGATATCAGTCGAATGGCTGGCATGCAAGTGAGCGATACGCCACCCTTGACTGTCTTGCAATACAACTAAGGTGATGTTCAAAAAGAAAGCCGACTCCACTTGATCAGCGCGTAAATGAACTGCTTCAGTAGTGTCGTAGATTGCCGTGCCTAAGGTCGAATGTGAGATGCATGCAATCGGCTCCAGAAACAAAGCTTGGTTGGCGAGTAAGCGCTCCAGTCCACCACGAATTTCAGCATGGCCGCTTAGACGCTGGCCTTCAGGCAGTACGCAGGTAATCGAGTCATCATCCAACCATAGCGCTAAGGCGGTCACTACGTCGCGCCGCTTGAGCGCTTCTCGCCATGCATCCACTACTTCATCAGCATTGTGAAAGAGTCTGGCAAGGTTGGGCATGACTATATTCCTTTGCGGTGGGGAAATGCAGGTGTGCAAATTGTATTACTGGATTGCGGCAAATACCTGATCAGCACTAATTTGATTTAAGCAATTTAAATGCCCTAGCGGGCACTCGCGTTGATGGCAAGGGCTGCACGGCAAATGCAAGGAGATGATTTTTGCTTTTGCAGAATTGGGTGGGGTATGGTTTGGATCGCTTGAGCCAAAGATTGCCACCTGTGGAACCTGGAGTGCGGCGCCAATGTGCATGAGGCCTGAATCGTTACTCACTATGTTGTTGCATAAACCAATGATGGCGATGGCCTCATCCAGCGATGTGCTTCCGCACCAGTTAAAAATACGGCCCTGGGAATCTGATACAGAAACAACGGAATCGCCAATAGCGCGGTCCGATGGGCTACCTAATAAAATCACCGAAGCAGTAGGCTTTGCTTTTAGAATTAACTGCGCCAGCGCTGCAAAGTGCGCAGCAGGCCAGCGTTTACTGGGACCGTATTCTGCACCGGGGCAGAGCACAACGAGTGCATCCGTTTGAATGCCGGCTACCTGTAATCGCGCGCGCGCCAGCTCCAGTGCAGATGCGGTTGGACTTAAGTGCGGTTGGGGTGTCGCCACCCCTGAGTTACGGGATGGCATACACAAATTGGCATAGTGCTCCACCATGGGGATGCGCTGCGTTTTTGGTGAATTGGCTTTGGCCTGCGTTAGCAAGAAACGACGCAGCTCACCTTGATAGCCAATGCGGACTGGAATGGTTGCTAGCCAAGGAATGAGGGCTGACTTCAGGCTATTTGGTAGAACATAGCAGCTAGCGTAGTCGCGCTGTTTAATCTGAGCAGCGAGTGCGTGTCGCAGGCCCCACTGTAATTGTCCATGCCGCAGGTCAGCCTCGATTAATTCAGTCACTTCACTGCAGGCTCGGTATACCGGTGCCACCCAGGGCGTGGCTAAGACATCGATTGCTGCATTGGGATAGGAGGCTTTGATTGCCGCCAGCAGGGGCTGTGACATCACTGCATCGCCAATCCAGTTCGGGGCGATGATAAGAATTCGATGCATTTGCAAGCCCCCGTCTCGGTTGATGGATGCGGGGTTGGGGTGATTAATGGCCGTGGGGTTCCGTACCGGGAATCAAGTGGTACTCGGTACCGCAGTAAGGACACTTCGCTTGGCCGGTGTGGGTGATGTCTAAAAAAACCCGGGGATGTAAATTCCAACTGGGCGTATCGCTCGTTGGGCAATGCAAAGGCAAATCAGCGCCATTCACCATGACGGAGGTCTGTGCTGCGGTGTCTGCTTGACTCATGACGGATCCCTTTTATGCTGTCTTACTTGACTGGGGTGAGCCAATCACTGTAACGGTCATTCTTGCCATACACCGTAT
>JBEBBK010000134.1:0-4197 GCA_041158405.1 Pseudomonadota bacterium | reverse complement strand
CGCCGCATGTAATAACACGTCATTCACAGTGATGCCGCCCGAGCGAGTATCGGCAATCACGCGATTCAGGTTTGCCTTATTTTTTCCAAACCAGTACAGCGCAAGCGGCGTAGGTGAACTGCCGCCATTAATGAAATCAATCATGCTTGTTGTACTTGCTGCGCCATCAGTAACCGTGATGATCGGCAGGATGGGACCAAAGATTTCTTCTTTCATCACCGCGGATTCAGGAGAAACATTACTCAGTGCCACAGGTTCAAAAACCCGCTCTGACCCAGAGCTCGGATCTAGTAATGGCGTAGCGGTGGCACCATGGGCGATGGCGTCCTCGACTAAAAAATGCCAGCGCGCAGTTTGCTCAGGATCAATGGGGCCCGTTAGCATTTCGGGGTTTGAGAATTGATGTTGCGCAGCCTTCATGAGTTCCGCGAGAAACGCATCGTGTTGTTGCTCTCCAACCAAAGCATAGTCGGGTGCAATGCACGTCTGCCCGCTATTGAGTAATTTGCCATACACAATGCTGCTCGCGGCATCACCTAAGTTGGCGGAGGCGTCGACTAGGGCAGGAGACTTGCCACCCAACTCTAAAGTCACTGGCACCAAATTGTTAGCAGCAGCGCGCATCACTTTTTTACCGATGGCAGTGCTGCCACTAAAGAAGAGGTGATCGAAGGGTAGAGCGGCAAAATCTTCTGCGGTGTTGGCATCGCCCGTCGTCACGCTGAATTCAGTGAAATGAAAATATTCCTGAATTAGGGTTGCCAAAAACCCCGAGGTACGGCTGCTGCGCTCCGATGGTTTGAGCCAAACGCGATTGCCAGCAGCCAATGCAGCAATGGCTGGTGCAAGGGCTAACAAGATGGGGTAGTTCCAGGGACTCATGATGCCCACAACGCCTTTGGGCTGGGCTTGTATCCAAGCGGTCGAGCTGGACAGATAAGCTGGCGTATCTAAATGAATGGGTTTGAGCCATTCTTTGAGGTGTTTTTTGGTATACCGGCAGGCCTGATAAATTTGACTGAGTTCTGCCAGTTGGGTTTCAATCGGATGGCGGTGACCAAAGTCAGCAGCAACTGCCTTGCATAGCTTTTCTTCATTAGCACGCAGCATTGCCTCCACTCGGCCAATCCGCTCCAGGCGCTTCTCAATCGTGGAGTGCGGTTCCGCTGCATACGCTGCGCGGATTTCATCAAGCTGGATCGTAAGGCGATTCATAGGGGCAGTCGACATGGTCAATAAAGGGCGTGTGCAAATAAAGTAATAAGGCATTAGGATAAAGCCATGAACGAAAAACAAATAACTTTTGAAATAGCAACCCTCGGCGGCGGCTGCTTTTGGTGCTTAGAAGCGGTCTATCAGCAGGTACGCGGAGTGCATTCGGTTGTCTCGGGCTATGCTGGCGGCCACGACGTGAACCCAAACTACGAAGCAGTATGCTCAGAAACGACCGGCCATGCCGAGGTCGTGCAAATCCAGTTTGATCCAGCGATTGTTTCCTATCGGGAAATTCTCACCATCTTTTTTGTGATCCACGATCCAACTACCCTCAATTACCAGGGTCATGATGTGGGTGCGCGCTACCGCTCCGTTATCTTTACGCACTCCGATGCGCAAATGGCTTGTGCGCAGACGATGGTTGCAGAGCTAAGCAATGAAAAAATCCATCCAAGGCTGATCGTAACCGTCATCGCACCTGCCCCCATCTTTTATCCGGCCGAGGATTACCATCAGAATTATTTTGTGCAGCACCCGGGTCAAGGGTATTGCATGGCGGTTGTTGCACCAAAGCTAGCGAAGTTCCGCGCTACCTTAAAAAGCTTGATAAACCCTGCTTTCAATTAAGGTGCTAGGCGCGCAATCGACCAGCCGCTATCGCTGCGGCTATAGCAAATACGATCGTGCAAGCGGGAAGGCCTGCCTTGCCAAAATTCAATTTGGTTTGGAGTAAGACGGTAGCCGCCCCAATGGGCTGGGCGCGGCGGCGCATCACCGTGCTCCGCTTTGAAATGCCGCTCCTGTTCTTCTAGAAACGAACGATTGGGAATGGCGGTGCTTTGGGGAGAAGCCCACGCACCAATGCGTGAAGCCGGCGGTCTGGAATGAAAGTAGGCATCGCTTTCAGCAGCGCTTACGCGCTCAACAGTGCCGCTGATACGAACCTGCCGCTCCAGCTCATGCCAATGAAAGAGTAGGGACGCATGGGGCTGTTCAGCTAGCTCCTTGCCTTTTTGGCTATCGTAATTGGTGAAGAAGGTAAAACTACCGTGGTCTGCTGCTTTTAATAGGACAATACGCACAGACGGAATGCCGGCCTGATTTGCGGTTGCCAATGCCATTGCATTGGGTTCAGGGCACTGCGCCTGGATTGCTTGTTCGAACCAGGTCTGAAAAAGACGGAACGGTTCCTGCGGCACGTCTTGCTCCGACAGTTCACCGCGGGTGTAGTTTTTACGTAATTCGGCTATGGATTCCATGGATTAAGTATAAAGAGAAGCGATGACGACGGAAAACTTTCAAACACCAGTGCCGGAGCAGGACTCTAACCCGACGAATCGACGTTTTGGTGGGGTGGCACGTTTGTACGGCGATGCTGCTTTGGCGCAATTTCAGCAGGCTACGGTAGTGGTGGCGGGCTTGGGCGGCGTTGGTTCCTGGGCGGCTGAAGCCCTAGCGCGATCCGCAATTGGTCATTTAGTCTTGATTGATTTTGACCACATCGCCGAAAGCAATACCAATCGCCAACTGCATGCACTGGATGGTGAGTATGGCAAGGCCAAGGTGGATGCCATGGCGCAGCGCATTACCCAAATCAATCCCCAAATTCAGTTGACATGCCACGATGCTTTTTTAGAGACGGATGCGCTCGATGCGTTAATTCCTGCGGACGCCATTGTGCTCGATGCAACCGATTCAGTGCAAGTCAAAATTGCCCTTGCAGCGTGGAGTGTGGCGAATCAACGTTTACTCGTCATGTGTGGCGCTTCCGGCGGTAAAGCAGATCCAACCCAACTGCGCTGCGATGATTTATCTAGAACAGAGCAAGATGCACTGCTAGCTAAGGTGCGCGTTGGGCTGCGAACCGATCATGGTTTCTCGCGCGATTTAAAAAAGAAGATGGGCATTCGGGCGGTGTATTCGAAAGAACCCCGCGCAGGTTCTGCTACCGGGGGTTTAGCGTGTTCTGGTTACGGCTCGGCAGTAACCGTCACTGCAGCAGCAGGGCTAGTAGCAGCAGCTGAAATTCTCACGCTCATTCGGATGCAACAGAGTGCATCGGAGTAAAGCGGCTCCATTTGATTCCAGAAGAGCGCAAACAAGCCTAGGGAATGCCCTGTAAGAAATTTCGTATTTTCTTGTAGGAAGCAATATTTATTTTGCTAGCTATCGCCTGATTCACAGGCTCCCCCTTTTATTCCTTTGGCATTTTTTTAGCTTTGCTTATTTAATGAATTTTTCAGGGCTAGTGCTGCGCCCAACTCCTGCCTAGACTTCGTTGCGTTGGTGCATGACCAACATCAAAACGAAAAGGAGGTTTCTCTTGCAGACAGAACAAACGGGCTTAAAACGCCATCTGAAAGTACGGCACATTCGCCTCATGGCATTGGGTTCGACCATTGGCGTTGGTCTTTTTCTTGGCTCCGCTAGTGCGATTCAGCTAGCAGGTCCCTCCATTCTCTTGGGGTATTTATTAGCGGGGATTGTGGCGTTCATTGTGCTGCGCACGCTGGGCGAGATGGCAGTGCATGAGCCCGTAGCCGGGTCATTTGCTGCCTATGCCAATTCCTATGTCGGTCCGCTTGCGGGGTATATGGTGGGCTGGGGCTATTGGACCTATTGGATCGTGGTGAGTATTGCGGAAGTCACTGCCGTTGGAATCTACATGGGCATTTGGTTTCCAGATATGCCGCAATGGGTCTGGGCACTTTCTTCAATCATTTTGATGGGCCTCATTAATCTGATTGCGGTTCGTCTATTTGGGGAATTTGAGTTTTGGTTCTCTTTAATTAAAGTGGTCGCCATCATTGCCCTGATTGCTATGGGCGCGGCGGTTGTTTTCTTTGGCTTTACCAATGACTGGGTGCCACTGGGTTTTGATAACTTGTGGATTCATGGGGGCTTCTTTCCCAATGGAATAGGCGGCCTCTTGATGTCCTTGCAAATGGTGCTGTTTGCCTACGTTGGTATTGAAATGATTGG
>JBEBBK010000133.1:0-4222 GCA_041158405.1 Pseudomonadota bacterium | reverse complement strand
GCCTGGGTAATGCCCCGATTTGGGCCGCGTGGCCTGGAATTTGCTAAAGCCCGCGTTGAGATGAAGGGTATAGAGTCAATTTTGCACTTGCGGCAAATGGCGCCGCACAAAATCAAGAACATGGTGCCCAAACATGTTTGGACAATTACAGATAAGTATGGGCTAAGCCCTGAATCGAATGAAAAAATAAAGTAATGCATTGCAGATAAGTAGGGGCAAAAGCAGCTTAGATAATTTATGGTATTTTTTGTAATGTGAAAGCCGACCTACAGGTAATCCCTTAGTGGTATTGGAGACCGTGCGTGAAAGAAAAAAACCCTTTATAACGTAAGTTCTTTCACTTACTTGGACCTCTTAACTGCTCTCAACCATAAACGTAAATTAATTCTTTCTGCGTACAAATGATCTGGTGGGGCCATTTAACCGAATACCATGAAGCTTTCTAGCTTAGTTGACTTAGCGCTCGAGAAATTAGCTGTTAATACCAAGCCTATCCCTGGCGCGCCTGACTCAATCAATAATGTGCAGCGCAATGCTTGGGCCGATTGCTTAACAAATGATGCGCCGATCGATGCGGGCGCAAACAACCCTGTTGAATCCCATCCTTTATCCAAGGCCTGTACACCGGAAGAGTATTTAAGTTCCCTGGTAAAGACGATAGAAGGCAGTATTTTGCCGCACATCGTCGAGCACCATTTGCAGAGTGATCGATTGGCAAATGGCCAACTGAATGTTCCGGCACATCCAAGCGTCAGTGAAGCCCATACTGATGCGCTCATGAACTTGCTTTTGCAGGACGATGCCGGTCCATCGGCAAACTACGTGAAAGAATTATTTGCTCAAGGTGTTGAGCTCGAAGAGCTTTACCTCAACCTCCTTACCCCCGTGGCTCGCAATCTTGGAGAAATGTGGAATAACGACGATGCAGACTTTACGCAAGTGACCGTAGCGCTGTGGCGCATCAAACAGTTGATGTATGACTTAAGCCCCATCTTCCAAGAGTATGCCGAGTACAAACAGCAAGGCAAAAGCGTGATGCTGGTTCCCTTGCCTGGTTCGCAACATACCTTGGGCCTGTTTATGGTGTCGGAGTTCTTTGCCCGTGCCGGTTGGCGTGTGTGGGGCGAGCTTGCCGCAACTGAGGCGGACATTTTGCGCATGGTCAAAACCCAATGGTTTGATGTGGTCGGCTTATCCGCAAGTTTGCAAGAGCAATTTCCAGATCTAAAACGCATGATTAGCGAAGTTCGAGCGGCATCCTTGAATCCTCACGTTGGCATCATGATTGGTAGTCCCGTCTTTAATCAAAACCCCAAGCTGATTGACGATTTGGGTGCTGATATGGTGGGCATTGATGCGGTAGACGCCTTAGAAAAAGCGAGCTTTCACGTCGAGCAACATAAAAAGTAGAGACGCGCTTCGCAGGTGTTCGGTTGGTCGGTGTATTCTGCTATGCAAATAGCACGGAATACATCCCAACCGAATGGCCAAGCCCCTAACGCTCGAAAAAATACTCTTTAGCCAAGGCTTTGGTACCCGCCGATATTGCAGGGATTTGGTGTATGCCGATTTAGTCGAAATCAATGGCGTCCTTGCAGATGATCCTGAAATCAAAATGGACCCTGAAGGCCTGGTATTACGGGTTGAAGGCGTCGAATGGGTCTATCACGAAAAAGCCTACATTGCTTTTAATAAGCCTGCCAATTACGAATGCTCCCACAAGACCAAGCATCACCCGAGCGTCTATAGCCTCTTGCCAAGACCTCTGATTGAGCGAGCAGTGCAGTGCGTAGGGCGTCTTGATCAAGACACCACCGGTTTATTGCTGCTCTCGGACGATGGGCAATTTATTCACCGCATGACAACGCCCAAGAAAAACATTGGCAAAGTCTATGAGATCACTGCAGCCGAGCCGATTACCCAAAAGCAAATCGACCACTTACTGGGCGGCGTTGTTTTGGACGATGATCCCAGCCCCTGTTTTGCCAAGGCATGCGTTCTGATGGGTGAGCGGCGCTTGGCAATGACGATTGTGGAAGGCCGCTACCACCAGGTTAAGCGAATGCTTGCTGCAGTCGGTAATCACGTCGCTCTATTGCACCGATCCTCGATTGGTGCTTATGCAATGACAGCGGATTTAAAAGAGGGCCAATGGCGCTGGATTGATCCCCATGAAATAGCATTGCTGGCGCAGTCCATCGAATAAGCTGCGGCAGCGAACCTTAGGCTTTAAATTGCCGAATTATAAAGTTTGTAATTACTAACTTATTTCATTATTTCCGCCAAAGCGGAACGCGCATTGGCGCCGCCAAATGACGCTAGAATGAATGCCCTGCCAAATTAAAGGCATGGCGCCCAAAGGAAAATGAATGAAGATCTTCAAAAAATCCCAATCGATTAAGTTCTTGCAGCCCACCATGGAGTCCTTTGAAACAATCATAGGACCAGCAACCGAGGTGCATGGAAGATTAGTTGCTAATGAGAGCCTGCGAATTGATGGGCGAGTCATTGGCAACATTGAAGCGCGTCAGGGTAAAAGCGTGAGTATTGCGCTGGGTAAAACGGGCTCGGTCCAGGGTGATATTTTTGCTTTTCGAGTACTGGTCGCAGGACGAGTGGAGGGCAATATTTATGCTACCGAGCGCGTCGAATTGCATGAGGGCGCAGAAGTGCGGGGCGATATTACCTACGGCCAGCTGGGAATTGAACACGGCGCTAAGTTAAATGGCCTGATGATATCCACAAACGGCGAAGATCCACAGGGATCCGCTGACTCCGCGGCGATCTTTCAGGCAAATTGGAGCAAAATAAAAAGTAAATAAAGTGTGTTGCTGGATGCGCGATTCCTTTATTTACGCCATATTAAGAACGGGTAGCCATGGGATTATTTGATTTAGTAAAAAGCAGGCCCTCGTTCATGGGTCAATTGCAATTTGATATGTGCGTTTTCCAATTCTATGGCGAGCGATTTAGATACGACAGCTTCCAACACTTTTGGCATGCAACTACCCCAAAAGCGGATGGAGGAGAGGCGCGTTTAGTTGATCAACTCTACGCTTGCGAAGTTGAATTTCCCAAAGATGACTTTCTGCATGCTCAGTTAGCGCAGGCGTGCTTAGATATCGAAAAGCATTGGTTTAATACCTATGGAATCAGCCCTGAATCATATACGCTTTTTTTAAATATTAGCGCGCAGGCACGTCAAGCATACGAAGAATCGATTCCATTAGAGCCAGCAGAGCAAGTGGAGCCAAACCCAGAGTTGCGGGTTGATGGCTGCAATACGTCCTTTAAAAAATACGAGCAAGGCCTTGCAGAACTTGGCTTGCCCGCATTTGATGACGCAATAAAAATGCATTATTTTATGAACGACATAAATGAAAATTTGTCTGCTCCATTTAAGTACAGCGGCAGCGTGCTCAAGGTGTTAGAACAAGATTCCTATATGCAGGATGACGATGTGAGCTGGGGGCGCTGGACCCTCTTTAGAGACACCACTGGCTATACCGATATTTGGATTGTGCGGATTGAGGGGGGCAGAGCTGAAGTGGTGAAAATGGTATCCAAGGTGGATGCCGATACGTACAGCTTGGATGAGGCTCCTAGGGGCATTCAATTCGACTCGGAGATTTTTAAAGCGATCGATAAGACGCGGATTACTGCATTTGATAATTCTGAATTTAATGACCCGCCGCCACCGTACTTCCAAATGCTGTCGATGATGAAGGCGATAGCGGTTCAATCCGATAGCGGTTCATAAATAAAAAATGCCCCAACACAGGGGCATTTTGATAAACGCTTTAAACCACTTACTCGCTATCGCTAGAGTCCGTATTCTGATAGCTTTGGGTATTGGATGACGAGTAGCTTGTGGATGACGGAACGGGGTCGATTACCCTGAGCTCACCACTCAACTTCGCACCTTTTTCAACGCTCATTTCGGCGTATTGGGTAAGCCCAGTAATCTTTGCGCTAGAGCGAACATTCAGGTGATTGGTTACGTGAAGACCTTGGGTTACTTCGCCTCGAATTTCTACGACTTCCGCATTGATTCGCCCATTTACAATGCCTGTGGTGTCTACTAAAACTTCTTTTGTATTGAGCTCACCCTCTACTAGTCCAGCAACGATAGCCATTTCTGGCACTTCAAATGTGCCTTTAACAATGACGCCTTCGCCAACAAAAAGAGACCCTTTTGGATTGTTATCCGTCATATTCAATT
>JBEBBK010000132.1:0-4248 GCA_041158405.1 Pseudomonadota bacterium | reverse complement strand
CAAAAGGGCTATGCGTTTGTTATAGCCCTTTGTTTTTTTGGCTGTCATATATCCGTCATATATTTCCATTATCATGGAAATATGAAAAATACTGATGCAGTCAACGCATTCCTCGCCTTAGGGCAAGAATCCAGACTCAATGTCTTTCGTCTGATTGTTCAAAAAGGCGATGTCGGTTTAACGCCAACGCAAATTCACGAAATGCTGGGCATACCCAATGCCACCCTGAGCTTTCATTTAAAAGAATTGATGCAAGCGCAGCTCATCACGCAAGAGCGTCAAAGCCGCAATTTAATTTACCGGCCCAATGCTATTCATACCACGGCCCTCGTTGAGTTTCTGCTCGATAACTGCTGCGGCGGTCAATCCTGTCTACCCAAACCCCTTACTCGAAAGGCAAAGGCCCAATGAAGCCATACAACATTCTATTTTTGTGCACCCACAATTCCGCACGCTCGGTTTTAGGCGAGGCGTTGGCTTCAACCCACCCCAGTGGCCGCTTTATCGGCTACTCTGCGGGTTCGACGCCTGGCACCCGGGTCAATCCATTTGCTGCTGAGATCGCAAGCGAACTGGGATATGACCACAGCAAACTGCGTTCTAAAAATTGGGATGAATTTGCTTTGCCCGATGCGCCTAAGATGGATTTCATCATTACGGTTTGCGACAATGCGGCTGGTGAGGTATGCCCAGTTTGGCCCGGTAATCCCGCTACAGCCCATTGGGGTTTTCCGGACCCATCGCAAGTGAGTGGCAGTGACGAGGATAAGCGCAGGGCTTTTCGGGATGTGATGATTGGCCTTAAAAAGCGCATTGATATGCTGGTCGATCTTCCCCTTGAAAAACTCGATGCGCTCAGTATTCAGAGCGAACTCAAAAAGCTAGCGAAGGTTTAAACGTGGGACTATTTGAACGGTTTTTAACAGTCTGGGTTGGCCTTGGCATCGCTGCTGGCGTAGTGCTGGGCTTGCTCATGCCTGGAGTATTTGAGGCCATCGCATTGATTGAGTTTGCGCATGTCAATCTGATCGTTGCTGTGCTGATTTGGATCATGATTTATCCGATGATGATCCAAATTGATTGGAGTGCTGTAAAAGACATTCATAAAAAGCCGCAAGGCTTGATTCTGACCTTGGTGATCAATTGGTTAGTCAAGCCCTTCACCATGGCTGCATTGGGTGTGCTCTTCTTCCAATACCTTTTTGCGCCCTGGGTAGATGCCCAGTCAGCCCAGGAGTACATCGCAGGGATGATCTTGCTTGGCGTGGCACCGTGTACTGCGATGGTTTTTGTTTGGAGTCAACTGGTCAAGGGCGATGCCAACTACACCTTGGTGCAGGTGTCGGTGAACGATCTGATTATGGTGGTGGCTTTTGCACCCATTGCGGCTTTTCTATTGGGCGTAACCGATGTCACGGTACCGTGGGAGACGCTCCTCATATCGACTGTGCTGTATGTAGTCTTACCGCTGGTCGCTGGTATTGCAACTCGCTATGCTTTAGCAAAGAAGTCCCATGATGCAGTAGGGCATTTCGTTGCGCAATTGAAGCCTTGGTCGATTGTGGGCTTGATCGCAACCGTTGTATTGCTCTTTGGATTTCAGGCCAATACGATTATTGATAAGCCGCTTGTTATTGTCTTGATTGCAATTCCACTCATTTTGCAAACCTACGGTATCTTCTTCATCAGTTGGTGGGCCGCTAAACGAATGAAGTTGCCGCATGATGTGGCAGGCCCAGCTTGTTTGATTGGGACATCCAACTTTTTTGAGTTGGCAGTAGCGGTAGCGATTTCCTTGTTTGGACTCAACTCAGGCGCAGCCTTAGCAACCGTGGTGGGCGTCTTAGTGGAAGTGCCAGTGATGCTCTCCTTGGTGGCCCTGCTCAATAAGTGGCGGCCATGAGTCGATTTGATTCCACTACAGCGGCTGATTTGCCGCAGCTTGATGCAGCCTACTTTGCGATTCCTAGTACGACTCAGTTACAGCATCCCCAACCTAGCCATGCGCCGCGCTTTTTATTGCTCTACGGTTCTTTGCGTACGCGCTCCTTTAGTCGGCTGCTAACGGAAGAGGCGGCACGCATTCTGACCTTAATGGGTGGTGAGGTAAAGATCTTCAATCCGAGCGGCTTGCCTTTGCCGGACGATGCCGCTGAAACCCACCCCAAGGTAGCCGAACTGCGACAACTTTCCGAGTGGTCCGAAGGAATGGTGTGGTGTTCGCCAGAGCGCCATGGCGCGATGACCGGTATTCTGAAAGCACAAATCGATTGGATACCACTGAGCATTGGCGCTGTTCGTCCAACCCAAGGCAAGACTTTGGCTCTGATGCAAGTTTGCGGTGGCTCGCAATCCTTTAATGCAGTGAATCAAATGCGCGTACTAGGCCGCTGGATGCGCATGATCACGATTCCAAATCAGTCTTCGGTAGCCAAAGCGTTTCTGGAGTTTGATGAGCACGATCGCATGAACCCTTCCGCTTATTTCGATCGCGTCGTGGATGTGCTAGAAGAGTTGTATAAATTTACCCTGCTAACCCGGGGTAATGCCAATTACCTCGTAGATCGGTATAGCGAGCGTAAAGAGAGCGCCGAAGCCCTCATGCAGCGAGTTAACCAAGGCACCTAACTTGGCATGCCGATACGCTAAAACGCCGTAAAGCAATCTCGTTTAAATCGAGACCACTTTATTAGGATTAAGAATATTATCTGGATCGAGCGCGCGCTTGATGGCTTTCATCATGTCGTGTGCTACGGCGCCGCGGTGCGCGCGCAAACCATCTAGTTTGAGTTGACCAACTCCATGTTCAGCGGAGATCGAGCCGCCGCATAGTTCAACCTGTGCATAGACTAGCCCATGAATGGCGGTTTCTTCGGCTTGATTAAATGCGTGCGGATCGACGCCCTTCGGCGGCGCAATGTTGTAATGCAAATTCCCATCCCCGAGATGCCCGAAGTTAATAATGCGGATGCCGGGATACGCAGTGCGCATTAAAGCATCGGTACTTTGCATAAATTGATCTAAGCTCGATAAGGGCAGGGTGATGTCGTGTTTTAAGTTCGCCCCTTCTTGGGCCTGGGCGAGGGTGATGTGTTCCCGCATCTGCCAAAAGGCCTGCGCTTGCGATAGATTGCTAGCAATGATGGCATCCGATACTAGGCCTTCTTCCAGTGCTGTCTCTAGTATTTGCTCGAGTAATAAGCGAACATGCTCTTCGCTCTCATGATCGGATAACTCAATCAAGATCGTGTAGGGTGGGTTATTGGGCAGTGGATTAGTCATCTGCGGAAAATGGCTGGCGCATAAATCCAAAGATTCCTGCGTCATCATCTCAAACCCGGTGAGCAGCGATGCTGCTCGCTGTTGAAATAAACCCAAGAGGGCAATTGCTGACGGAATGTTGCTGGTAGCAACGAGGGTAGTCCACTGCGATAGGGGGAGTGGATATAACTTCAATACAGCTGCAGTAATAATGCCCAGCGTTCCTTCTGAGCCAATGAAGAGATCACGCAAGTCATATCCGGTATTGTCTTTGCGCAGCCCTTTAAGACCATGCCAGATTTCCCCTTGCGCTGTGACGACTTCTAAGCCTAAACACAGGTCCCTGGCATTGCCATAACGCAAGACATTCGTGCCGCCGGCATTGGTTGCTAAATTACCGCCGATCATGCAGCTGCCTTCCGCCCCTAAGCTGAGTGGAAAGAGGTGTCCTGCCTCAGCAGCTACTTCTTGAATCGATTGCAAAATGCAGCCGGCTTCCACCGTCATGGTTTGATTGGCGATGTCGGTGCTGCGTATGCAGTTCATGCGTTTGAGGCTAAGAACGATTTCATGGCCGCTGGGGTAAGGGGTAGCGCCACCACAAAAGCCGGTATTGCCACCTTGCGTCACGATCGGCACTTTAGCAGCGATGCAGCACTTCACAATGGCAGCAACTTCGTCTGTACTAGCAGGCATCACTACGGCTATTGCCTTGCCAGTAAAACGCTTGCGCCAATCCGTTAAAAAAGGCGCCTTGTCGTCCGCGCTAATCAAGACGTAATTCAGCCCCACAATCGTTTGCAATTCAGCGACAAAAGATTCGGTATGCATGGCTTGTTTAACTACGGCGTGGGTTGCTGATCGGACTGCTGCTTGGATTGCAATTCTTTTTCTTTTTTCTGCCGTTTGTATTCTTGCTTGAGTGGCTTTAAATACATCAGCACGGCAATAAAACCAATCAAACTGAGCAGCGTTTCTAAAATGGCC
>JBEBBK010000131.1:0-4296 GCA_041158405.1 Pseudomonadota bacterium | reverse complement strand
TGACCGAACCAAAGATACTATCGAGCAGACCCAAACCCCATGAGATCACCCAAACCGTGATCGCCACTGGAGCCCAAACCAGAATGCCTGCAATAAAGTATTTTTTCATAATTAATTAGCCTTGCCGGCATTTTAACGGCTAGACGATCCCGATGGGCTTGAGCCTAGTAAATACCGAGGGAAATCAGTACCGCGCCAGCAATAAAGCCGCCTGCAAACAGCAAAGCTCCGGTAATCAGGCGCCGTGTCTGGCGCTCTTCCTGAAGCAGCGTTTTGAGTAAAACCAGCTCGGCGCCCTGCTCGGCTTTGCTTGACTGCGCTAGGCTCTCCGCCAGAAGTCGGGGCAAGGTGGGCAAAATTTTGGCCCAGTTCGGCGCTTCTGTTTTGAGGCCCTCGACTAAGCCCCTCCAGCCCAATTGCTCACTAATCCACTTTTCAAGGATCGGTTTCGCGGTTTTCCACAAATCCAGATCGGGGTCCAGTTGCCGCGCCAAACCCTCAACATTGAGCAATGTCTTTTGCAATAAAGTCAGTTGGGGTTGAATTTCGACCTTAAAACGCCGTGAGGTCTGAAACAAACGCATCAATACGATGCCCAAGGAAATTTCTTTCAAGGGGCGATCAAAGTAGGGCTCGCACACGGAACGCACTGCACCCTCTAATTCTTCTACGCGCGTATCTGCAGGAACCCAGCCCGACTCAATGTGCAATTCTGCAACGCGACGGTAATTGCGATTAAAGAAAGCCAAGAAATTTTGCGCGAGGTAATTTTTGTCAGACTCACTCAGCGCACCGACGATGCCAAAATCCAGGGAAATAAATCGCCCAAATCGTTCGGGCTCCAGACTGATCAGAATGTTACCTGGGTGCATGTCTGCATGAAAGAAGCCATACTGAAACACTTGGGTAAAAAAGATCTCAACGCCATCGGCTGCCAATTTTTTGAAATCAACTCCAGCCGCGCGCAATTCGTCGGTACGGCCAATCGAGATGCCATTCATGCGCTCCATCACAATCACGCTGGTATGGCACAGATCCCAATACATCTCCGGAATCATCAACTTATCTGAATCGATAAAGTAGCGACGCAACTGGCTTGCATTAGCTGCTTCACGCATCAAATCCAATTCATCGTGCAAGTAAACATCAAACTCCGCAACTACCTCGCGTGGTTTTAAACGCCTGCCATCAGCCGATACCTTTTCAATAATCTTTGCTAAGTCATGCATCAATGCCAAGTCATCTTCAATCACGGGCAAGATACCGGGACGCAAGACCTTGATGGCTACCTCGCGCCCTTCCCATTCCGGACGCTGTGGAGTGGCGTGCAATATACCGAAATGCACTTGGGCCACCGAGGCGCTGGCCACCGGAGTAGCATCAAACTGAATAAATACTTCTTCAATCGGCTTGCCCAGCGCAGCTTCAATCAGCTCGCGTGACTCAGCATTCGAAAACGGTGGCACTTGGTCTTGCAGCTTGGCTAATTCGTCCGAAATGTCATCTGGCAACAAGTCGCGGCGAGTAGATAGAACTTGACCAAACTTAACAAAGATTGGTCCAAGTGCTTCCAGCGTCAGTCGTATCCGCATACCCCGCGGCAATGTATTGGGTGACGCCGCACAAGCAATCGAAAGTAAGATCCGTTTTATACCCGGCTTGAGGTTATCGCGCAGCAAGGGCAACAAACCAAAACGCCATGCCGTAAAAAAGATAAAACAAAGTCGTGCAAAGCGAGCCATGTTTATTTGCTCCTTTGCTGCAGCAATGCAATACGCTTATCCAAGCGCTCGACGCTATCGCGTAATTCCATGAGCTGGTTTTTGTGTATTGCAAAGTCACGCTGATTCAATAAAACCTGCTTTTCTTCACTGAGGTACTCAACGGCATTTTCAAGTAGATCGAGGCCAGCTGCTCTACCGGCACTCGCTATTTTTTTCCCTTGAGCGACAGCAAAGTGGGCTGGCGCATCCCCAATGATTTTTGAGAGGTCCTCTTCGTATTCCCAGCGCAACTGGCCGGCTAGGCGACCCAACAACTGAGCCAAATCAGCATCGCCCGCAATCGTGACTGATTTAAATGCATTTTCCCGAATGGGGCCACTGCTGGTCAGCAAGGTGGAAAGTGCTTGGCTTGAAATCGTCAGCACCAGGGCTGTTCTGACTGGAGGCGGAACTTGCCCATCGTCGGCTTGAGTCGGCACATCCGAATGGCGCACGGCCTCCAATAGGCCATTACTGTTAATTTGCACGGCAAATCGACCAAACGGCATTTCGAGGGCAATCGCTTTGCCGGCGTGCTTTGCCAGCTCGGTACTCGCCCATGGCTCACCCGCCAAGACATGATTAATGCCGTGGCAGATGGCTGCGCTGGTGATAGGCCGGGCGGATGTGGATACCGAATTCATGGGTGCAAAAAACCCGCACGAATGCGGGTTTTTCCGTGGGGAAAGCCTAAGCTTAAACCAACTGCTGAATCCCGGCTAGAACCCAACCGCCAGAACCATGAATTGGCTTGCTCAAGTTCCAAATTTCGGTAAATGGCTCAGCTGGAGCGCCTGCCTGTTCCCGAATCATGCCGGTAAATTGAATGCTGGCTAAATAATTGTCCTGGCCAGTTTCAACACCCAGTAACTCGGCATTGAGGGTAACCACGTCAGTTTGATTGCTTGATTCGGCACGTGCGTTCAGGTCTTGCATCAGATTACTAAACATCTCGGGCGTAGCGAACTCGCGCAGGGAATCCAAATCGCCGTCATCCCATGCTTTTTGCAATTTCACGAAGTAGTGCTTTGCATTATCCAAGAACGCATACTCATCAAAGCCAGCTGGCAAGGATTTAGCCGCCTCAGGAACGACTGCTGCTGCGCCACCAAACGAAGCGGCGACAGGGACAAAGCCAGGCTCATTGCGTGTGGTGTTGCCATGCTCATAAGCCGTACGCTGCATGCCATTGTTCCCGGCAGCTGCTGGGCTTGTACGCCCCGCACCTGACATCGATGGCATAAAACGCTTGAGGATAAACAGGAGGAGCAAGCCGACTGCCAAGGCAATCAAAATACCGGTAAACATCGAAGCCGCAGCTTCACCCAAGCCAAAATGGGAAAGAAGGTAAGCAATACCAAGGCCAGCTGCTAAACCACCCAGCATGCCGCCAAATCCAGGACGCTTGGGCGCTGCCGCTGCAGCATTACCAGCAGCGGGTGCCGCAGGCTGTGCTTGCTGCGCTGGCTTTTGCGCTTGCGCAGGCTGCGCCTGCTTCTGAACCGGGGCCGATTGGCCGATACTTTTTCCACCACCCATACGCTTCGCGTCAACATAGCCAACCGAAGAAAAGGTCAGCGCGACAGTAAGTACGATGGCTTTGATTGCATTTTTATTCATTTATTTAGGTCTCCAGTAATGCACAACAACAAAACTAATACTTAGAATTTAATACCAATATGAAGCGCAACGATACCCCCGGTTAATCTATGGGTATCAACGGCATCAAAACCGGCCTCTAGCATCATATTTTTTAAGGTTTCAGCGTCCGGGTGCATCCGGATCGATTCCGCCAAATAACGATAACTTTCAGCGTCTTGGGCGATTTTTTCACCCAACCACGGCAGCACCTTGAAGGAATACACATCGTAAACCGGCTGAAGCATCGCATCGGGCTTCGAAAACTCCAACACCAAAACTCGTCCACCCGGTTTAATCACGCGCAGCATTTCAGCAAGGGCCCGGTCTTTGTGAGTCATATTGCGTAGTCCAAAGGCAACCGTGACCACGTCAAAATGATTTGCCGGGAATGGGATGGACTCAGCATCAAACTGCACGCAGGGCAAAGACATGCCCTGATCTAACAATCGATCGCGCCCGACCCCCAACATGGATGCATTGATATCACTCAGCCAAACCTCGGCATCAGGGTGTTTGGCCCACCCAGCAGCTTTTGCAAATGCACAAGCCAGATCACCAGTGCCACCTGCAATATCAAGCACTTTTTGACCCGGGCGAACCTGGGCCCGAGCGATGGTGAGTTTTTTCCAAATGCGGTGCAGACCGAATGACATCAAGTCATTCATCACGTCGTATTTAGTCGCTACGGAGTGAAAGACATCGGCAACCTTGCCTGCTTTTTCTGCCTCGTCTACCGTTTGGTAACCAAAATGGGTTTTATTCATGTGCCGTATTGGGTATATGTATTAGTGGCCACAAGAGTGGCCTTCATGCCCGGTTGGCGCGCTGGCGACATCGCGGCTTGCGCCTGCTTGCTTTAGCTTATCGAGGTAATCGTTCCACAAGGCGTCTT
>JBEBBK010000130.1:0-4297 GCA_041158405.1 Pseudomonadota bacterium | reverse complement strand
ACTTTAATCAAGTTATGGCTGTTAATGGCGATTTCTGCCTCTTTGACTACACCCGGGGTTAATCCATCGTTACCAATCATGACAACTGGGCTGAGGTCATGGGCTTTGGCTTTAAGCGCTTTGCGCTGGGCGGGGGAGATGATGAGTGCAGTCATGCCTCGATCATAGAGCATTGCTGTTTATGAGACCGGAATAAGCAGGTAAAGTAGAGCGTTCGGCTCAGCACTGTAGAGTTGAAGTTAACCGATTGGGATTACGTGGCAAAGAATAAATTCAATAAAAGCTGGCTGCAGGACCACCTGATGGATCCCTACGTCAAGATGGCGCAAAAAGAGGGCTATCGCGCACGCGCGGCATACAAGCTCAGCGAAATCGATGAGCAGGACCATTTGATTAAGGCCGGTATGGTGGTGGTCGATTTGGGCAGCGCTCCAGGCAGTTGGTCGCAGTACGTGCGCAATCGCTTAACCGAATTAGGTAAACATAACCCCAAGATCGAATCCGGTAAGCCCGATGGCGTGATTGTTGCCATTGATATGTTGCCCATGGAAGCCATTGCCGATGTCAGCTTCATTGAGGGTGACTTTCGGGAGGAGGAGGGCTTACGCGCGCTGGAGTCCTTATTGCCCCCCAGTTGCAATGGCAAAGTCGATTTGGTTTTATCGGACATGGCGCCCAATCTATCGGGCGTTGGTATTGCCGATGCAGCGCGCATGGCAACCCTGGCTGAGTTGGCCTTGGATTTTGCCAAGGATCACCTGCAGCCCGACGGCGCTTTATTAATTAAATGCTTTCATGGCAGTGGCTACAGCCAAATTGTGGAGACCTTTAAAAAGGTATTTAAGACGGTTTCAGCACGAAAACCCAAAGCCTCCCGCGATCGCTCGTCGGAGACCTTTTTGCTGGGTCGCCACTTGAAACCGCCAAAACAGCCCTAAAATAGTAATTAACCCCTATATTTCAGTGGTTTTAGCCAATAAAAATAGGCTAAACCCTTGAATTACGGAGGTAGTAGAATCATTTACATAAGGAAACCGTCTTTTTGACTGGTTTAGTAATGGAAGAACTCCCGGATTAATCCGGCAAAGGTGGGTATTTGAACAACAATATGTTCCAAAAAATCGGCGTCTGGTTCATTGTCGGCCTCGTCCTTTTTACTGTATTTAAACAGTTCGATAAGCCAAACACGCCAGAGCGAGTGACGTACTCCCAGTTTATGGATGACGCACGGGATGGCAAAGTGCGCCGCGTGGATGTGCAGGGCCGTACCTTGCAAGTGACTCCAGTCGATGGAAACAAATACTCCCTGATTTCACCAGGGGACATCTGGATGGTTGGCGACCTGATGAAGGCCGGCGTCCAAGTCACCGGTAAAGCCGAAGACGAACCCAATTTATTGATGTCGGCCTTGTATTACCTCGGACCTACATTGTTGATTATTGGTTTTTGGTTTTTTATGATGCGGCAGATGCAAGGTGGCGGCAAAGGCGGTGCATTCTCCTTTGGTAAATCAAAAGCCCGTCTTGTGGATGAGAACAGCAACACCGTTACCTTTGGAGACGTTGCTGGTTGCGATGAAGCCAAAGAAGAAGTATTTGAGATTGTTGACTTCCTTAAGGATCCGCAAAAGTTTCAAAAGCTGGGCGGCCATATTCCGCATGGTGTTTTGTTGGTGGGTCCTCCCGGTACTGGTAAGACCTTGTTGGCGCGTGCCATTGCAGGTGAAGCCAAAGTACCGTTCTTCTCGATTTCAGGTTCTGACTTCGTTGAGATGTTTGTTGGTGTTGGCGCATCCCGTGTGCGCGACATGTTTGAGAACGCAAAGAAAAATGCCCCTTGCATCATTTTCATTGATGAGATTGATGCGGTCGGTCGCCATCGTGGCGCCGGTATGGGTGGTGGCAATGATGAGCGCGAACAAACTTTAAACCAAATGCTAGTTGAGATGGATGGTTTTGAAAGCAATAGCGGCGTCATCGTGGTTGCAGCAACCAACCGTTCTGATGTTTTAGATCGTGCCTTATTGCGCCCAGGCCGCTTTGACCGTCAAGTGCATGTTGGCTTGCCTGACATTCGTGGTCGCGAGCAGATTCTGCAAGTGCATATGCGCAAAGTGCCGATTAGTACTGACGTGAATGCGGCCGTGTTAGCGCGTGGTACGCCAGGCTTCTCTGGCGCTGATTTAGCTAACTTAGTCAATGAGTCTGCACTCTTTGCTGCACGCCGCAATAAGCGTTCGGTAGACATGCAAGACTTTGAAGATGCGAAAGACAAAATCTACATGGGTCCAGAGCGTAAGTCGGCTGTGATGCGTGAAGAAGAGCGTCGTAATACGGCTTACCATGAGTCAGGCCATGCAGTGGTTGCTAAGGTGTTACCAAAAGCCGACCCAGTGCATAAAGTGACGATCATGCCGCGCGGTATGGCTTTGGGCGTCACCTGGCAGCTGCCAGAGTTTGATCGCGTCAATTTATATAAAGACCGTATGCTTGAGGAGCTGGCCATTTTATTTGGTGGCCGTGCAGCAGAAGAAGTGTTTCTGAATTCCATGAGCACAGGTGCATCCAATGACTTTGAACGCGCAACTAAGATGGCGCGGGATATGGTGACGCGCTACGGTATGAGTGATAGCTTAGGCACCATGGTATATGTGGATACCGAGCAGCAGGGCATGTTTGGCCCGAATAGCTCGAAGTCGGTATCCGAGTTAACCCAGCAAAAAGTCGATGCGGAAATTCGGAGTTTGATTGACAGCCAATATGCACTGGCCAGATCGATTCTAGAAAAGAATAAAGATAAAGTGGAGGCGATGGTTACTGCGCTCATGGATTGGGAAACCATCGATGCTGAGCAGATCAATGACATCATGGATGGTCGTCCCCCACGGGCGCCCAAGCCAGTAGCCGCAACTGCCTTTGGTAATTCAGCGGGTGGTCCACCAACTGAGCCAACCGCGGGTAGTGCACCTGCAGCTGCATAAACGGTGTCATTGAGTTAGCGTTATGCATTCGCTGAAACAGCCCGCAACATGGCGTTGCGGGCGTTTTCTTTTTGAGCTAGGGCAAAGGCGAGCAAATCGCCAGCGACCTCTAGTGATGGGCATATTGAATGCCACACCCGATTCCTTTTCGGATGGCGGTCGCTTTCATGCAAAAGACGATGCCGTGCGGCAAGCAGAGGTAATGATTGCTGCTGGCGTTGACCTGATTGATATTGGCGGTGAATCAACCAAGCCCGGCGCCATTCCGGTTTCACTGCAAGAAGAATTGGATCGCGTTTTGCCGATCATCGAAGCTCTCAAAGACTGCGGTGTTGCTTTGTCCATCGATACCTACAAAGCAGAGACCATGCGTCAGGCTTTAATGGCTGGCGTCGATTGCGTGAATGATATTTGGGCATTGCGCCAAGCGGACGCAGAACAAGTGGTACTTGATTCGGCGCTAGCGCGCAACTGCGGCATTGTATTAATGCACATGCAGTGTGACCCTATCACCATGCAACTCAATCCAAACTATGAAAATGTAGTGAGTGAAGTGAATGCCTTTTTGATGGAGCGCACGCAGACTTTAATTAAGCAGGGCATTGATGGAGAGCGGATTGCAATTGACCCCGGCTTTGGTTTTGGTAAGAGCTTAGATCACAACTTAAGAATGCTACAAGAATTTGCAAGCTTCACGCAAAACGGTCATCCGGTATTGGCAGGGATTTCCCGAAAATCGATGCTGGGCAAAATTACTGGGCGAGAGGTCGGCGATCGACTTGTGCCTAGCGTAGCTGCGGCAGTGTTGGCGGCAGAGCGGGGCGCCAGCATCGTGCGCGTGCATGATGTTCCTGAGACCATTGATGCCCTCACGCTATGGGCTGCAGCCCAAACAACATGATCATGGGCAAAAGCACACAACCTCTTGCTTGCCAGTTTTATAATCAACGGATATGACAGCCAATAAGAAAAAGTATTTTGGTACCGATGGTATTCGTGGTGAGGTGGGCAAGGCCCCGATCATTCCGGATTTCATCATGCGCCTAGGCTATGCAGCCGGTATGGTTTTAAAGCAAGCAGCTCCTGCGGGTGAGCGCTGCACTGTTTTAATTGGCAAGGACACGCGCGTATCGGGCTACTTATTAGAAGCCGCACTGGAGTCTGGCTTTTCTGCTGCTGGGGTCGATGTTATGCTCTGCGGTCCCATGCCAACTCCCGGCGTGGCCTACCTCACTAAAGCATTGCGACTTTCTGCAGGTGTAGTGATCTCTGCATCACACAACCCATACCAAGACAATGGTATTAAGTTTTTCTCGC
>JBEBBK010000129.1:0-4301 GCA_041158405.1 Pseudomonadota bacterium | reverse complement strand
AAGAACCCTTCGGGACACGCTAAGAAAACTGCCTTAGCCTTGTACTTTATCGATTTGGACGGGTTTAAGCGCGTTAACGATGAGCACGGGCATGCAATCGGCGACCGGGTTTTGACTGCAGTAGGCGCCCGCATTCAGGGCGCGATCAGACCTGCTGATATGGCGGTACGCTGGGGAGGCGATGAATTTATTGTGGTGTTCGAAGACGTGTACGAACCGGAGGTGGTAATTCAGTTGGCCGCTCGTTTGCTCAGAATCATCACCGCACCCTTACATTTAAGCTCTGAGCAATCGATCGAGGTCACGTTGGGCGCCAGCATTGGTATTGCAATCGGAGCCGATGGAACAACATCAATTAGTGATTTAATTGATCAAGCCGATCGAGCCATGTACCAGGCAAAAAAATCGGGAACAAATAGCATTCATATTTTTCCGTGAGCCTTACTCTTTGCGCAGGTGCACTGCTGGGATACGCATTGACTCTCGGTATTTTGCTACGGTTCGTCTAGCAATCACATAGCCTTGATCATTCAATAATTTTGCAATATGGGTATCCGAGATAGGCTTTGTGCTTGATTCACCCTCTACAATTTGCTTAATCAGCGCTTGAACTGCCGTTGAGGAAATGGCGCCGCCTTTCTCCGAACTCAGCTGACTATTAAAAAAGTATTTGAATTCGTAAATTCCCAGCGGGCACGATAAGTATTTTTGGGTTGTCACGCGTGAAATCGTTGATTCGTGCATATTCACACTTTCGGCAATTTCTCGCAGTACCAGCGGTCGCATACCAACCGCACCCATAGAGAAAAAGGTTTGCTGGCGGGCAACGATTTCTTGAGCTACCTTCAGAATGGTCTCTTCTCGCTGCGCAATGTTTTTCACTATCCAGCTCGCTTCCAACATCTTTTGTTTTAAAGCGCCATCTGCTTTCTTCCCTCCATTTTCATTGAGGATTCTGGCGTATTCCGTATTCAGGGAAATGCGGGGTTTAGCGTTCGGATTGGATTCCACTACCCACTTTCCACGGATTGGTTTGACGACCACGTCGGGCAAGACCCATTGATCGTGCTCGCGTTCAAATTGACCACCAGGGTTGTGTTGCAATCGGCGTATGCATTCAACTGCCTTCATCACTTCGGCCTGTGATTTGCCGCAGGCTTGTTTTATTTTGAGCCAATCTTTGGAGCCCACTTGATTTAAGTGTGTATTCACAATGCGTTTTGCAAGCACCCATTCATCGGCATTGTGTTTCTGTTCATGGAGGATGCGATCAATTTGCAGTGAGAGGCACTCAGCGAGATTGCGTGCCCCAACTCCCGGTGGGTCGAGCGCTTGCAGCGTGATTAAGCCCGATTCGATGCGCTCCATTGCGCTCAGAGTGCTACTCATCAATAGAGCACCAATTTCGCCATGAATCGATTCCAGATCATCTACCAAGTAGCCTCTGTCATCGAGGCATCCAGCCAAATAGGCAAGTAGGGATTGTTCTTGACTGGGTATGTTCAGTAACTGAATTTGCTCTTCTAGGTATTCCAGAAGGGTTTGTTTGTGTGCCACCCGCTCATGTCGCTCTACCCAGTCCTCATCATCTTGGCTTACCGGATTGCTGTTGGACCAATTGTTTTGGACTACTTCGATGCGCTCATTGGATTGGCTGAGATTAGACTCGATTTCCGGGTTGGGCTCGAATTCCAAGAGGGGGTTTTCTTCCGCTGCCTTTGCTAATTCCTGCTCTAACTCATTATTGGATAGTTGCAAGAGCTTAATGGCCTGCTGCAGTTGCGGTGTGAGGCTAACCTGCGGGCTAAGTCTATTATTGAGCGAGATAGCCATGACGGGATTTAGGGGCGACCAAGGGCTGGAGCCCTGGAGTCCGGGCCATCGGGTATTGTTCTATCCAGCATCCAGTTTAGAAAGTGCAGTTTGAAAAACATACCCCCATTCTAACCAGAAGTACTGTATAAATTGCTATATAAATTATAGGCTTAAGGAGTTTTACCAAGGTACAGGGCAATACTGCGGCAATATTGATCTAATCAAAAGAGCAGTTATGGCCGTATTAAAAGAACCACCGAATAAATAGGCATTTCATATTATGGAAAATCCAGTCATTACCGAGCACCGCATCCGAGGCGAGCGCTTCTACACGATCGAAAAGAGCAGCAAAATTGCTTTTTACACAACCAATATTGCTGCAGCGCGCTATTGGGTCAAGCACGTAATCAATGGAGAGTCGATTCCGGCACCCGTGGATGGCAGCGCTGAGGATGCGCCGACTGCCTAAATGAAGGCTTTGTAGCAGAGTACGTTTACCAATTTCGGGGGCCAAACCCCCTTTGACGGCAGCTTAGCTGATCCGCCCTGATGCCCACAATGCGTGCACCCCTTTGAGGGCTACTTTTACCCCCTAGATGTCCGTATAATTGCCAATTTATGTGGCTTTGACCATGGGCACCCCTTTTTTCTCTAAACTCGTTTTCGTTGCAGCGTCTAGCCTTCTGGGGATAAGTTTTGCTTATTCTCAAGCAAAAGACGACCTGGTTATGGTTCTCGATGGCCAGCATTATTCCATTGCATATTACAAAAGCTCCATCAAATCCTTGCCCCCCGACTGGAAAAAAGTATGGATCATCACCAATCGGAAATCGAATGAAGGGCAAGCTCAGTTGCGCGTCGTATCGGTGCGCCGAAACATCCTATTTAATTGCGTGCGCAATACCTACTCCACCTTGGCGACCATTAATTATGCGGAACCCAATGCGGCGGGCAAACCCATGCTGCAAACCGATACCGGCTTTAATTTAAATGATGACCCGGTGCCGGAAGCAAGTCCTTTAGCGATTGTGCAAAGTCAAGTATGCGTGTCTTAATTTAATCCTATGAAATTTAATATACACCCCCCCGAAGCATTAAAAAACGTGGACCCGAAGTTTCATGTGGAGTCTCGCGCTATCGCAAAAACGATCGAGCGCGAATTATTCAAAAAACCCCTTGCTGGTTTGTTCACCCTAGATGGTTCGGGCAGGGAATTGCCGGTTTCATTGTTGGACATCAAACAAGGTGTAGTCGTGATGAAGCCAGAAATCAAGCCCGAAGGTGGCCTGACCAGCATCGTTGGTGGGCAGCGGGTGGTGGTGCTGTGTGGTGAATCGGGAAAAATGCAATTTTTAGCCCTTGATTTGAAATTAACGGAAGATGGAAACATCACCTGCCCTGTACCAACCGATTTGATCTTGATCCAACGTAGAAAAGAGTTTCGTACACCAGGCCCTGCGGATGAGGACTTGAGTTTTGTGCTTTGCTTGGGCGCCGGTCAGGAGTTATTGACAAAAGTAATCGATATTTCAGATCACGGGATATTGCTGGACATTCGCTTGGGCGCCACCGAAGTGGAGGTTGGTCGGTATTGGCACTCCGGTTATTTTGAGCGACTAAAGTCGCGCTCGACCACCATCGATCTGCTAATTAAAAATGTACGACCTGGCGCAGCGATGGATCGCATTCGCGCAGGGTGTGAGTTGTATGAGCCCACCAAATTAGCATTGAAAGAATTCGAGAGTACACGTAGCGCGATTGAAAATGCCAGAGTGCAAGGGCGTCTCAATCGATGGCATCTGGGAGCATCGTGGTATGTCTAAGTTTATTTTGATGCAACACCTCGCTATTTAAATGAATTGATAATGAATTTTTTTGCTAACTTAACTACCGGTAAGCTCATCATGATCATCAGCGTGCTGATGTTCATTACGCTCCTGTATTTTTTCATCCGAGATTTTTACGGCAAGGTACTGGAAAGCGCCAAGGGCAAAACGCTTGAGGCAAAACCGATAGAACCAGTGGTGGTGGCAAGTTTGCAAAAAACCCATCAACTGGAAGAAGTCATCAATCAAAAAATTGCCAATATGAAGCTGGACCTCATGGCCGAGCGTCTTCGCATTACTTCTACTGCGGAAGTCCTAAAAAATCTGGCTGCCGAGCGCCATCTCCCAGAAACCTTGTATCAAATCTATTTTGAGACGCGTGCATTTCCGAAGAAGAGCCTCGAGGCCCAACAAACTGATCTTGAATGGCATGCTCAAGCTGGAATTACTGCTTTAAAAGTAGACCCATTGCCCTTGGACGATGGAACTGTGATTCATTTCACGCTGCATAACTACCCCTATACCCTGACTGCAATTAATCACCGTTTTGCAAGAACGTACTATGTTGAGTTAACGCTGCGTGACGTCGATGATGCGCGATTATTTGTTGTGCGGGTCAAGGCAAATGAAGCAACCGGCCGTGACATCTTAGAAACGGCC
>JBEBBK010000128.1:0-4304 GCA_041158405.1 Pseudomonadota bacterium | reverse complement strand
CGCGTTCAATTAAAACAGGAGCGCGATCTTTTAGAGTTCGGTCGACTCGAGGCAGAAATTCAGGAAACCTCAAAAGGGAAAGTGGTTTCCATCACCAGCAAGAAATTGGCGTGGCGGGATTTTGGTGGTCCTAAAAATTCCCCCCTGAAACAATTAAGCCCTATGTCGTTTTATTGGACTCCGCCAAAAGCCGGTGAAGAAATTCGGGAATTTGGATTTGCATCCCCCCGAATCAGCGTCGATGACGCTACGTTGTTTGCGCTCAATCTGCCCCTCCCCAATAAACTGCATCGCATCATTGCAGGATCAAAGGCAAGTGGACTGCTCGAGAACGTCGATATCCAATGGTCTGAAAAATCATCCGCCTTACCGCTACCTAAAACCTGGTTACCAAATGCCAATTTGGCCCTGTCGATCAAGGCGGACTTAAGTAACTTTCGCTTCCTAGGGCCCCGGGATGTTTTACCCAGCGTGACAAACTTAACGGGCCGACTGGAGACCAATGAAAAACAAGGCAGCCTGCTATTGAACTCCCCCAATCTCGAGCTCGATATCAGTGGCTTTTTAGTAGACCCGAAACTCAAGCTAGAGACTGCAAAAGGCCGAATTGATTGGCAAAAGATAAAGGGGCAATGGCAAATCAGTGGAAGGGATGTTGCATTTAGCAACCCAGATGTCAGCGCATCCCTGACTGCCAACTACCTCTTTGGCGACCCGAAGCAAACCGACTCGCTGACCCTGAATATGAAATTTGAGCGCGCTACACTCGCCCAGGCGCATCGGTATCTTCCAGTAGAAATGGATCGCGATGCACGCGCCTACCTGAGCAAGGCATTTGCTGCTGGTGAGATTCAAAAAGGCAGCTTATCGATTAAAGGGGATCCAAATCAAATTCCCTACTCCGCTAAATTCCCAGGCGAGTTTACGCTGAATCTGCCCATTAAAAATACGACCTTTAATCCTGTTCCAATACTTCCTGTCAGTCAAGGTAGCTGGCCAGCATTTACTGATATTAGCGGTGTAGTAATGATGAAGGAAGCGGCGCTGAAAGTACAAGTCGATAAGGCAAACTACCAAAATGTTCTTTTGCAATCGATTCAAGCTACGATCAAAGACATCAACGCTCCCAATTCAGATCTAAAAGTAACGGGTTCCGCTAGCGGTGACCTGAAGGAGTTTCTGGACTACATCAAACCCACTCCCATTTTGCAGAAGCGGCCCTCCGTTGCGCAATTTCTGAGTGTTGGCGGCCCTTCGGATTTAAGTGTGGAGTTAGCAATTCCTTTATCAGGAACAAAAGATCCGGATCTCGACATTCGCTTAACTCTATTAGGCAATCAAATACAGTGGTCCGACTTTCCACCACTGGTTAACGCCAAAGGCAGCCTGCGCATACAGGATGACTTTCCGATGCCTGAAACACTCCGCGCTCAACTCTTGGGTGGCGAGCTCAAAATGACGAGTCAGTTAGTGAAAGGAACCGAAAAGCTTCTGACGATCGCTGGCGGCATCAATACGAATGAACTCAAAAAACACCTTACTGATAAAAGCGATTCCGTCTTTTTTCCATTGCTGAACGCAATGACAGGCAGGATTAGCTATGACGGTCAAGTCCGTATCGACAAATCCAATGTCGATAGTAATGTTCGTTTCAATCTGAATTCATTTGGTTTGAATGCGCCAGAACCATTAAAAAAGGAGATCAACACGCCACTCACTGGTCGACTGAATTTAAAAAGTAATGCAGATCCAAAAAGTGGGGGTAGCGCCATTAGTTGGTCCGGTCAAATTGGTGAGCGTATTTTTACGCAAGGCAGCTCTACTGCTGGAAGTCCAGTTCGGCAAGCCTATAGCATTGGCCTGCCGGCCACCCTGCCTTCGAATGGCATTGCTTTTGGGATCAACGCCAATGAGCTTGATCTTGATGCCTGGTATGCGTTTTTAAAACCAAGTGCAGCAATTGATGCAGCAACGAAAAAAGGGAGCGAGCTCATCCCATCAAAATACGCCGGCAGTAATGTGCCGTTAGAAATCACTGCCCAAGTAAAAAAACTGACGCTACTTAATCGCCTTTGGTCTGACCTGCAATTAAGCGGAAGCCAAAAAGACGCGCAACTGCAGTTACAAATCACATCACCACAGGCAGCAGGGCAAATTCAGTGGCAGGCTAAGAAAAAAATGGACATTGCGGGACAGCTGAGCGGCAAGCTAAGTACCCTGCGCATTCCAGAAAAAATAGGGTCTGCCGCCGCCGTTAATCCAGCGACCAAACAACAAGAGCCGCTCCAGGTATCGGCAAGCCAATTACCAAATATCAATGTAGCCATCGATGACTTTCAATATGGCGACAAGTCGCTTGGCAAGGTAAGCCTTAAAGCAAGCCGCTCGCCTACTGCCTTGATTATTAATAATCTACAAGTGGCTAATCCCCAAGATACCGCCACCATTAGTGGGATATGGCGCGGAAGCAATGGTGTCCAAAAAGAGCGTACAGAGATTGATATCACGATGGCGATTGTAGATCTTGGCCCGATTGCAGCCCGCTGGGGCAACCCCAAGTCAATTGAAGGTGGCCAAGGTAAAATCAGCGGAAAATTGGCATGGAATGGCTCAGCATTTGAGCCCCAACCTTCCACGCTGAGCGGCAAGATCAATGTTGCGCTCGAAAAAGGCCGTCTCTTAAAAGTCGACACCACTACCGCTAAATTGTTTAGTGTGCTTAGCCTGCAAAGCTTGTTGCGCTTTGCTACCCTTGATTTGCAAGGTAGTCTTGGAACGGTGGTATCGCAAGGCACTGCTTTTAAAACCATTACAGGTGATTTTGCAGTCAACAATGGAATTGCCAAAACAGATAATTTTTTGCTACAACTTGATCAAGCTCGTGTGACGATGGTAGGCTCTATTGATGCCCCCAAAGAAAATCAGGATTTACGCATTACGGTTTTTCCCAGCATTGACGCAACCTCGGGTGCTTTAGCAGTATTTACGATTAATCCGATCGCTGGACTTGGCGCTTTAATTGGCCAATACCTGGTAAGCAATCGAATCAACAAGGCGATGCAATCGGATTACTTAGTTCAAGGCTCATGGACAGATCCTGAAATTATTCCTCTCAACCAGCAGGGCCAGCCCTTGGATGCCAAGGTGCTGGATAGTATCCGTGCGAAGGGCCCCCTCAAAGAACAGATCAAGCCAGGCGCGGCCAGTCCAACACCCCCTGCGCCTGCCAGCGCGATCAAGCCCTTCACTGGCTCTGGTGTAATCGCCACCCCCAATTAAAGTAAAGCAGTACGATTGAAGTATTCCTACTTTTAACTGATTCCGCCTATGTCAGAACTGCGTGTTTGCTCGATTCAGATGGTGTCTACACCCCTGCTTCAAGAAAATCTCGATCGGGCTGCGTATTGGGTTGCTCAGGCTGCTGCAACTGGTGCCAAGCTTGTTCTACTACCGGAATACTTTTGCTTGATGGGCTTGGCTGATACCGATAAGGTTAAGGCTAGAGAAAAATTAGGTCATGGTCTAATCCAAGAGCGCTTATCTAACCTTGCAAAACAACATGCTATTTTTTTAGTGGCCGGCACCATTCCACTGGAGTGCAGCGATCCAAATAAAGTACTCAATACAACACTGGTCTTTGATCCGGATGGCATGCAAATTGCACGCTACGACAAAATCCATTTGTTTGGATTTCAGACAGACGACGAACGCTACCAAGAATCAGAAACAATTGCGCCTGGCGATCAACCCGGGAGTGTGTTGGTTTCGGTTGCGGGGGTAGAGTGGCGCTTTGGTTTGAGTATCTGTTATGACTTGCGCTTTCCCGAACTCTATCGTGCGATTGGATTAGTGGATTGCCACCTTATTCCGGCCGCCTTTACCTACACCACCGGTAAAGACCACTGGGACATCTTATTGCGCGCCAGGGCCATTGAAAACCAATGCTATGTCTTGGCGTCTGCCCAGGGGGGGCTTCATCAGAATCGGCGCCGCACCTGGGGTAATACGATGTTGATTGACCCATGGGGTCAGGTAGTTGCTACCCTAGATCAAGGCGAGGGATTGGTACACGGTATCCTCAGCAAAGAACAGTTAAACGCGGTACGCTCTAAATTACCCGCACTACATCACCGCACAATGTGATTTTTTGAAAGACACTGCATTTATGAATGATGTTCACCTGCCAACCGATTGGACTAAACCCAAACAACAGGGCGACTTACTGCAAATAGCAAAGTCGATACTGCTTGAGCCCAGCGGCCTTACGGAATCCGATTTGCATGACACCTTTGGGGTGATGTATA